>JAZQRJ010000083.1:0-1533 GCA_045629505.1 Novosphingobium sp. | reverse complement strand
AATACGTCCGCTACAGGGCAATCGCATGAAGCCTCAGCCCGGCAGTCCAAGTACCTTGTTCAGGTAATTAACATTCCATCCGGCCTTCAAACGTTTGTTGGCAACGCCAAGCTTCGAGGTTTTGTCGTTTTTCAATAAATTCAAGGCGATCCGGCGCAGAACGGCGAAGTTCTGTGCCGCCTCGCCGGTCCGGATTCTGCAGTCATCCTCACGGAAGGCGACATCAAGCACCCAGTGCATGCTGTTTTCAATTCCCCAGTGCGCGCGTACCGTTTTTCCCAGCAAGGCCGCCTTCGCGGGCAGGCTGCTGATGTAATAGCGGCGTTCGACGCTGGCGTGTCCGGCGCCGTTTCTTCCGATAATTTCCCGGCTTGATTCGACCATGATCAGGCTCTGCAGCCCGCTCCATTGTTGCTTTTGCTCGTGCAGCCAGGCGACGTCATTGGTCACCAGGCAGCGCCGGGTTTCAATTCGACCATGATCCTTTTCGGTCTGGATGTCCTGCCAATGCGGGCGATCCAGCTTCCCCGTATCGGCGGCATCGAACCAGAGCTTGATGGCGTCGGCCAGGCCGGCCTGATTGTCTTTCACGCCCAACACATAGTCCGCTCCGCGTTCAATGATCCTGGACGCAATGTCGTGCTGACATCCCATCGCGTCAATCGTGATCACGCTGCCTTTGATATCGAGCGTATTGAGCAATTCCGGTATGGCAGTAATCTCATTACTTTTATCCGCAGTCCTGACCTGCCCGAGCGTCAGGCCAGTCGTGCTACTCCATGCCGAGACGAGGTGAATCGCGCTTCGTTTGCCGCCATGCGACCCACGCACGCATTTGCCATCAACAGCAATGTGATGCCCTTGCAGAGACGGACACAAGCCGCCGATCCACCGTATGAAACAAGCCTCGAACTGCCGGGCATCGAGGAGCGAAAAGACCCGCCCGAAGGTGTCGTGGGAAGCAATGCCATTGGCAAAAGGAAGATGCTGGCGCAGCCAATCCAGTTTCATCTCGCTCCACTCGACAACCGAGGTCCAACTTTCCGCGCCGCTTATCACCGCACAAATCGCTGCCAACAGCAATTCTTCCAGTTGATACGCGCACTCGCGGGCACGCGGATCGCTCAATTCCTCGAATGCTTCCAACAGCGATATCGGTGCGTTTGCCATCTCGTCGTCCAAATATCGAGAGTAAACGCCTTTCTTCCCAAGTTTACAAGCCCTCTTGCCTACTTCCTTTCACCAAGCCCGCCTTGGCTTCATGCGATTGCCCTGGCTGGGATGCCCAGTACGCAGTCTTTACGACAACCGTAACAGTGGATTTTAACTATCGGTTGGTGAATAAGGACGGGACTGAGATCTGGAGTGAAA
Organism: Novosphingobium sp.; assembly: GCA_045629505.1. Taxonomy (GTDB): domain Bacteria; phylum Pseudomonadota; class Alphaproteobacteria; order Sphingomonadales; family Sphingomonadaceae; genus Novosphingobium. The sequence goes on along the minus strand of JAZQRJ010000083.1, from coordinate 162 downwards.
GCAAGAGCATGCATTATCAACCGCAGAACAACAACTCCGCTGGGTTGCTGGGAATGCTGATTAGTGCTGCTATTGCACGGGCGGTGCCAAACTATATGCCGCTTGCTCAACAGGCGAATCGTCAGGTTTTTGTCCTGGGTCCGACCGCCATTCCCGATGGAC
>JAZQRJ010000082.1:0-21955 GCA_045629505.1 Novosphingobium sp. | reverse complement strand
CGGGAACAGATCCATCCGCCCCAACCCTTCGAGCAGATTGTGCGCGAATTTTTCTTCCGATGCGCCCAATGCCAGCCAGCGACCGTCGGCACATTCGTAATAATTGTACATCGCGTTGCCGCCCCACGACCGCTCCATCTTGGGCTCGTGCGGCAATCCCGTGGCAAAAACCCTGCCCGTGACGTTGGGGGTCCAGGCCAGCAGGCTGTCCATCATCGAAACGTCGAGATAATCGCCGCGCCCGGTTGTGTGTCGGCGCAGTAGCGCCATCAGCACGCCGGATAATGCCGTTAACGAAGCTACGGCGTCAGCAGAAGGCATTGCCGGCATTGCCGGTTTGCCATCCTGACCAAGGCCGAGCGCAGCAACACCGGCCATTGCCTGAATCGCAAGATCGTGCGCGGCGTCGTTGCGATAGCGCCCCGTCTGACCAAACGCGGAAATCGAGGCGTAGACGATGCCCGGATTGATGGCGCTGATCGTCTTGTAGTCAACCTTCAGCCGATCAACGACACCGGGGCGGAACGCCTCAACAATCACATCGGCCTGCTTCGCCAGTTCGATGAAGCGGCCATAATCCGCTTCGTCTCGCAGGTTCAGCACCATGCTGCGTTTCCCGCGATGAGTGTTGCGGAACCAGACTGTATGCTCGCCCTTGCGATAACCGATGTTTCGGGTCGGCTCCCCGCTGGGCGATTCGATGCGGATTACGTCGGCGCCATGGTCTGCCATCATCAGGGTCAACATTGGCCCCGGCAGGAACTGGGAAAGATCCAGTACTTTGACGCCTTCGAGCTTCACGCGATCCCCCAAATCTCTTCGGCGCCTTCCTCCCCAAGAAGCGGTGCACGCTGTGCTGGCATGCGCTCACCATCAATCTTGATCGGGCAGGCAAGCATTTCCAGACCGTCCGGAGTTGCGGGATGGTCGACATGATCACGCATGCCCACCTCGGCAACGAACGGATTTTCAAGCGCCTGCTTAACGTCCAGGATCGGAGAGAACGGCACCCGGCTTGCGAAGAGCGTACGCCATTGCTCGCCATCGCGAACTGACATGATCTCATCCACGATGTCGCTCAATTCCGCACGGTTCTCTCGCCGAGCGGCCTGATCGACAAACCTCGGATCGGTCAACAGATCGTCACGGCCGACCAACTCGCAAAAGAGCTGCCACATCTTCGGCGTTTGGCACATCAGAATGCCCCACCCGTCGCGTGTTCGCACGATCTGCGAAGGGGCGATCGAGGGATGCGCGCCGCGCGGAAGGCGCTCCGGAATGTAATCGGTATTGAGTGCCCACGTTGCGCAATAGGTCAGCTGATGCAGAGCTGCATCGAACAGCGACACATCGACATCGGAGCCTTCGCCTGTAGAGCGGGCGTTCAATACGGCAGAAACCACGCCAAACGCCATCATCGTGCCGGCCATGAAATCAACCATCGACAGACCAAAGCGCGTCGGCGGGTTTTCCGGCTCTCCCGTCATCATCGTGAAGCCGGCCTCAGCCTGCATCAGATAATCGTAGCCAGGCCAATCCTCACGGCTATTGCCACGGCCGTAGGCGGAAAGGTGAGCGCAAACGATCTTCGGATTGTGGTCTTTCAGGTCGTCATAAGTGATCCGCAGCTTCGCGGGCTGGCTGCCCCGCAAGTTGTTGACCACAACGTCCGCCACGCCGACCAGTCGTTCGAAACGGGCGCGATCATCGGCATTACGCAGATCGAGCGGCAGCGATTTCTTCCCGCGCGAAAACGTCTGGAAGAACAGGCTGTCGTTTTCGCCCAGAAAATATGGCCCGGTCGCTCGCGCGGTGTCACCACCGGTTGCGGGGACTTCGATCTTGACGACCTCGGCACCGAGTTCGGACATGAGCAAGGTGCCATATGGTCCGGCACCATATTGCTCGACAGCGAGAACGCGCAAGCCGGCAAGAGGACGCTTCACTGGACTTTGTTCCTCGCGACGAGCTGCTTGGCGATAATGATGCGCTGGATCTCGTTGGTGCCCTCACCAATGCACATCAGCGGAGCGTCACGATAGAGGCGCTCAATCGGGAATTCCTTCGAATAGCCGTATCCACCATGGATGCGCATGGCTTCAGTTGCCACTTCGACCGCAGTTTCCGAGGCAAAATACTTTGCCATGCCAGCTTCCATGTCGACACGCTCGCCACGATCGTAGGCAGCAGCCGCATCTTCTACGAGCAGTTCTGAAGCGCGGGTCTTGGCCGCCATATCACCAAGCTTGAGCTGGATTGCCTGATGCTCGCAGATCGGCTTGCCCATGGTGCGGCGCTGCTGTGCGTACTTCACGCTTTCAGACAATGCGCGGCGCGCAATTCCGACCGAGCGTGCAGCAACGTTGATGCGGCCGATTTCCAGACCGCCAGTAGCCATGAGGAAGCCCTTGCCTTCCTCGCCACCAACCAGACAGAGGTCCGCCCGGCAACGATAATCGTCAAGGATGATTTCACCCGAATCGATGCCTTTGTAGCCCAGCTTTTCCAGCTTGCGACCCGTGCTGATCCCAGCAATCGGCTCCCGCGTTTCGGGGTCGATCTTGGGGGTAATCAGGACTGAAATGCCCTTGTGGCGTGGCTGGATACTCGTGTCAGTCTTAACCAGCAGAGCAACGACATCGCCCTCGATGGCATTGCTGATCCAAGTCTTGGCGCCGTTCACAACATAGTAATCGCCGTCGCGCCGAGCTTCAGTCTTGATCGCTTGGAGGTCCGTGCCGGCGTCAGGCTCCGTCAGCCCCAGCCCGCCGCGCATTTCGCCGGTGACGAAACGCGGCAGCCAATATTCCCGCTGCTCCTGCGTGCCGAAGTTCTGCACGATCAGCGACATCATCATGTGTGAGTTGAAAATGCCGGTAAGCGACATCCACTCTTCTGCAATGCGTGTAACGATGCGTGAATAGGTAACAGCCGACAGACCAAGACCGCCGTATTCGGGACTGATAAGCGCACCGAACAGGCCCAGCTCCTTCATGTCCTCGACCAGTTCGTGGGGATATTCGTCGTCATGCTCCAGTTGCATGGCGACGGGCGCAACCTTCTTTGCGATCCACTTGTCGATCGCATCCATGATGATCGCGTCGTCGGCGCTGCTGACGGTGTTATCCATGTCCGTTACTCTCAATAGTTGTCGAGACGGTCTTCGACCGCGTGACCGCGAAACGGCATCAGCATGTTGCGGATGAAGGTACAAACCACCTCACCGCGCTGATTGCGTCCCCGTGTAGCGATAGTGACGATGCCCTGATTGGGGCGCGTCTGGCTCTCGCGCTTGCCCAGAACCTCGCTCTCGCCATAAATGGTGTCACCGGCGAATACGGGCGCAGTGAAGCGCACATCCGTCATGCCGAGATTGGCGATCGCCTTCTGCGAGGTATCGCTCACGCTCATGCCAATCAGCAGCGCAAGGGTGTAAGGACTCACCACCAATGGCTTGCCGAACTCGGAAGCAGCGGCAAACTCATTGTCGAAATGCATCGGATGTGTGTTCATCGTCATCAACGTGAACAAGTGGTTGTCATACTCCGTCACCGTCTTTCCTGGACGATGCTCGTAGATGTCACCAATTACAAAATCCTCGAAATAGCGCCCGAAGCTTTCGCGATAACGCTGAGGACCGATTTCTTTCCAATTTTGTACCATTTGTAACCTTCGAAGCCGCTTAGGGTGAAGCACAAGAGTAAGCGCGGCATTTAAGCCTACTCTCTTACCGAATGCGCTGCACGTTTGAGAGTGACCTTCTGGCTGCCATCTGGGGCAACCAACCCGGGACCCCGGCAGCCGCACATTCTCCGCCTACACCTGGTTTTCTCTAACAAATTTTTGCCGCTTACTTGTCCGGACAAATACCGGAGTTACTGCACTCGTCAAGTTCGATTTTGGTCATGAGCGCGGTCAGGTTTCGGGTGAGATACGGTGCGTAAAGAGAATTGACGGGGTATAGCACCCTCCGTAATGTCCGAACATTAACCAGCAATAGAGAAACCGTAATGGCTCGCAAAAACCTTCTCGTACTTTTCAATCTCAAGCCCGGACAATCGGTCGAAGCCTATGAAAAGTGGGCTCGCGAAGTAGATTTGCCGACCGTCCGCGCACTACCTTCAGTCGACAGCTTTCGCGTGTTCCGTTCCAACGGTCTTTTCGGGGCCGAAGGCACCCCGCCATACCAGTATGGCGAACTTATCGAAATCGCGGACGATGAGCAGTTTTTCCAAGATATCGGCAATGAAGCGATGCAAGCCATCTCTGCCCAGTTCCAGATTTTTGCGGACATCGTTTTTGTAGACGTAACCGAGCTGGAGGCAATCTGATGAAGCCCCTCAGCGGAAAGACAGCAGTTATCACGGGATCTGGCCGCAAGGGCGGCCTTGGCGCGGCCATCGCCCTGCGTCTGGCCCAAGACGGCGCCAACATCGTTCTGTCCGATGTCGGCGGATCGCGCGATTCCGCCACTCCTGATGACATGATCGGCAGCAATGCCGAAATGAATGAAATCGCCCAGGCGATCCGGGCGGAAGGCGTAAACGTTTCGGCCAAGGCCTGCGACGTGCGCAATTGGGACGAAGTGCAGGGTCTGGCTGATCACGCCGTCGCCGCGCACGGCAGCCTGGACATCTGGGTCAACAACGCTGGCATTGGCTACATCATGAAGCCGCTGCTGGAAGTCACCCCCGCTGACTGGAACGCGGTGATCGACGTCAACTTGACCGGATCATTCTACGGCCTGCGCGCCGCAGCCGAACGCATGGTCGCCGCTGGCAAGGGTGGACGCATCATCAACATCGCCAGCCAGGCAGCCAAGAGCGGCTTCCCCTGCGCCCAGGCCTATACTTCTTCGAAGCACGGCCTTGTCGGCCTGGCTCGCTCGGCAGCGATCGAACTGGGCGGATCGGGCATCACCGTGAACAACGTGTGCCCCAATCACGTCACCACGGGTCTTGGTGCATGGCAGAATGAATATTTCGCCGAGCAGCAGGGCAAGACGATTGAGCAATACATGAAGGACATGGCTGCGAAGATTCCAATGGGCCGCCCCGGCCTGCCGGAAGATACCGCCAATGCTGTCGCTTTCCTATGTCAGGACGCTGCCGCCTACATCACCGCGGAATCGCTTAACGTTTCGGGCGGCGAAGAACCCCACTGATCGCCTGACAACAAACCACAATCAAGAGGGTGCCCAGCCATGCCTGAACCGCTGATCCGAGTGCTGCCGCGCGAAGAAGTTCCCGAAGATCTTCAGCCCGCCTATGACGCCAGCCTCGAACGTTTGGGATTCCCCATGCTGGGCGCCTTCGCAAATAGCCCTGCCATCACCCGCTGGTATTTCGACAAGTTCTACAGCGAAGTGTTCTACAACGGCATCCCGGGCATGACCGTTGACGTTCGCAGCAAGGAACTGCTGCGCATCAAACTGTCGAAACAGCACGGCTGCCTATTTTGCAACAAATCGAACACTATCGATGCGATTGCCGCGGGCATTAGCCAGGAAGCGATTGACGCGATCTTTGAGCCGCAATCAGAACACTGGAACGATAAGGACCGTGCAGTGATGGCACTGGCGGACCAGATGATGCTTCAGAACATGGAAGGTCACCTGTCGCCCGAGCTTTACGATAAGCTGCGCGCGCATTTTGATGATGGCCAGCTAATCGAACTGGGCTTTATCGCTGCGGTCCTGACAGGCGTCGCCAAATGGATCTTTACTTACGACTTGGTTGATCGCGAAGAAACCTGCCCGATCAAGCTTCCTTCAGCGGAGGCTTGATCCCCTATCTTTTCAGATCGCCTAGAAAACGGTCGACCTGAAGGAGCGTGCGGTCACGCCACTGCTGGCGTTCCGCAATCGCATCAACCGGAACCTCTTTCACCATCGCCGCATGTGCGGCGTCCACTACCGCTTCAACTGGCGGGTAATCGGTCCGCAGCGAGTTCTGCACGCGAGAAATGGCGTCGCGCAGCACGTCGAAATAACCTTCAACGCCCTGCGAGGCGTTCAGATGAGCAACGGCAAACGGCCCGATGAAGGCCCACCGCCGCGCCAACCCGTCTGTCAGCACCCGGTCAATATCTTCGGGCGAACAATAGCCCTCACCCACCAGGTGCATTGCTTCGCCCAGCAATGCCCATTGCAAACGGTTGAGCAGGAAGCCTTCAACTTCACGTTCCAGATGCACGGGCGACTGGCCAATAGCTTCCATGAAGGAACGCGCAGCCGCAATCGTATCTGGATCAGTATCGGCTGTGCCGCACAGCTCAACCAGAGGAATAAGATGTGGCGGATTTACTGGATGAGCCACCAGACAGCGGTGCGATCCTGCAAGCCCGGTCATGAACAGCGATCCGGGAATGGCCGAGGTTGAGCTGGCAATGATTGCGCCGGGGGCTGCGGCCGCATCGATCCGGCTAAACAACGCAGACTTGATATCTGGCTGTTCAGCGGCGCTTTCCTGAATCCAGTCCGCACCTGCGATTGCCGCCGCCATATCGCTGGCGACGGTGACCCGCGCAAAGGCGGCTTCGGCGTCAGCCAGCGCACCTGCTTCAGCCAGATCGCGTAAACCCTGCCGGATCAACGGCAGGGCACGCTCGCAGGCTGTGGGATTTGCATCCCACAGCACCACGTTCAAACCGGCCTTGGCAAAAACGATCGCCCACGACCGGCCAACATTTCCGACGCCAATGCAGGCAGCGGTGGAAAGCATTACTCTCAGCCTTCCAGACCGCCCCACTTGCGTTCAAATTCCCACACGTCTTCAAAGCCGATCTGGCTGCAGAACGTGCCGAAATCGTAAAGCGGCGCTTCGGGGCTGTTATCATCGCCCGTCGCCTTCAGGTGGGTAAGCGCGGTGTGCATCGCACGCGCAGCGGCGAGCGATGTCATTGATGGGAAGATGGCACAGCCATATCCGATTTCTTCCAGCTCTGCGGTAGTAAGGATCGGCGTCTTGCCGCCATCTGCCATATTCGCCATCGTCGGCTTGCCGATCAGCGAGTTGGCCTTGATCATCTCTTCTTTCGAGGTCAGCGCCTCTACGAAGATGACGTCCGCACCAGCTTCGGCATATGCTTCTGCGCGGCGAAGGGTGGAATCAAAACCTTCGGATGCAAGCGCGTCAGTGCGGGCAATGATCAAAGTGTTTGAATCGGTCGTCGCATCCCTGGCAACCTTGATCTTCGCGACCATGGTTTCAGTCGGCACTACCCGCTTGAACGGCGTGTGACCGCACTTCTTGGGGAATTCCTGATCTTCAAGCTGGATGCCGGTGACGCCCGCTTCTTCATATCCGCGCACGGTGTGGTGCACATTGAGCAGACCGCCATAACCGGTGTCCGCATCCGCGATCACGGGCACGTCAGGGCCAAGTGTACGGCACAGCGTCGCAACGCGGTCCACCATCTGGGTGTAGCTGGCGATACCGGCGTCAGGCAGGCCATAGGCCGATGCCGTCAACCAATAGCCAGTGGCATAGACACAGTCGAAGCCGATGTCGCGTGCCAGTACGGCGGCAATCATGTCCTGCACGCCAGGTGCATAGAAGAACCGGCCTTGATCAAGATATTCACGCAGTTTGGGATTAGCCATGGTGTGGGACCTTCAATTAAAGGGATTCAAGAAACGCGATTACTTCCTGCTCGCTCACGACGTCAGCGTACTTCGCGTCCATGTCGAACAGATTCGCTTCGTGCGGGGCGGCATGACGATCTCCGCATGCATCGGCAACGACGGTAGTGATGAAGCCATGCGACATGGAATCGATGCAGCTTGCACGGATGCAGCCGCTCGTCGTCAGGCCCGTGAGCAGCACGTTATCGATTCCGCGTGCGTGCAGAGTGGAGGCCAGCGACGTGCCAAAGAAGGCGCTGGGATACTGCTTGGTGATGATCAATTCATCATCGTAAGGCTCAAGACCCTTGGGCCACGCGCCCATCGGGCTGCCTTCGAGGAAATAACGCAGAGGGCGCGACTTTTCGTAAAAGCGGCCGCCGTCGAACGCATTCTTTTGATAAACTACCCGCGTGAGGATGACCGGCACACCCTTGGAACGGGCAACTTCACGGATACGCAGTGCCGATTCCAGCTCGGGCCGAACGTCAGCGTAAAGATCGCACTGAGGATCGAAATAGCCCTCTACGAAATCGACCAGCACCAGAGCCGGACTTTTCCCAAAACCAGCTTTCCCGCCGAACGCGCGCTTGTAATTCTCACTCAGGTCTTCGCTCATCGGTTTCCTTTCAAACGCAGCCAGGGTTGGCGGCCGCTATGGTTTTGCTCGAATGCGTCAATCTGTGCGGCATGACGGGCGAGAATGACGTCTGCCTCATCCCACCCGTTCAGCAGCATTTCGCGCGGTGCTTCTCCCAGCGTGATGGGAAGTCGCACCGGCCCGGCGTGAACCACACGTTCCATCAGATCGACTTCGAAGCGCTCGCCCGCCCGTGCAAGCGCCAGCAGTTCAGGAAGCATCGCGGCATCAAAGGTTACTGGCAGCAGGCCGTTCTTGACGCAGTTGTTGAAGAAGATCGGGCCGAAGCTCGGCGCCATGACGCAACGAAAACCGTAGTCTGCAACCGCCCAAACGGCGTGCTCACGGCTGGACCCGCTGCCGAAATTTGCCCCTGCCAACAGGATACGCGCATCGTGGAAAGCCGGATCATTGAGTGGAAAATCCGCCACTGCCTTCCCGTCAGCGTCAAAGCGGCGGTCTGCAAAGAGATGCTCGCCCAGCCCTTCCCGGTCCATCAGCAAGAGAAAGCGGGCTGGAAAGATCACATCGGTATCAATGTCCGACTGCTCGATCGCCACAACTTGAGATGCCAGAGTGGTAAACGGCTCCATCAGCGTGCCTCCATTCCATCACTACCCACAACTTCACGAACATCAACGATGTGGCCGGTGATAGCTGCCGCAGCGGCCATGGCGGGGCTCATCAGGTGGGTCCGCGCGCCGCGTCCCTGACGGCCTTCGAAATTGCGGTTGGAAGTCGATGCGCATCGTTCGCCCGGGGCAAGCCGGTCATCATTCATCGCCACGCAGAGGGAACAGCCGGCATCGCGCCATTCAAGTCCGGCGTCGAGGAAGATACGATCAAGTCCCTCGGCTTCCGCCTGACGCTTCACGCGGGTCGAGCCGGGCACGACCAGAGCACTGACATTTGGAGCAACCTTGCGGCCAGTGACAACCGAAGCGGCAATGCGCAGATCCTCGATACGGCCATTCGTGCAGGAACCGATAAAGACCTTGTCCACTGGCACATCGGCAATCGCTTCGCCCCCGCGCAGGCCCATGTAGGCAAGTGCCGCTTCCGTGCGCGCATCGGTGGAATCGGGAACACGGCCCGTCGCGGGGATCGCGTCGTGCGGGCTAGTGCCCCAGGTGACGAACGGGGCCAACCCCGCTGCGTCGATCGTTTCCTCACGGTCAAACACGGCGTCGGCGTCGCTAGGCAGCGTGCGCCAGTATTCCAAGGCAGCGTCCCACTGATCCTCGTTTGGTGCCAGAGGACGCCCTTTCAACCATGCGAAAGTCGTCTCATCAGGTGCGATCAGGCCAACCCGCGCACCGCTCTCGATCGCCATGTTGCAAAGGGTCATGCGTGCAGCCATGTCCATGGCGCGCACCGCCTCACCTGCATATTCAACCGCATGGCCGCGTGCCCCGCCCGCGCCGATCTTGGCAATGATCGCTAGCGCCACATCTTTGGAACTGATCCACGGGCCGAGCGCTCCCGCAATCTGCACCCGCATCGTCGCTTCACGCGCCTGACGGATACACTGCGTCGCCATGACCACGCCGCACTCGCTGGCGCCGATACCGAAAGCGAGCGCACCAAATGCACCGTGAGTCGATGTGTGGCTATCCCCACAAACCAGCAACGCGCCAGGAAGGGTAAAGCCTTGCTCTGGCCCAATCACGTGAACGATACCGTGGTCCGGGCCATCGAGCGGCAGATAGGGGATTTCGAACTCGGCTGAATTGTCGATCAGCCGCTGAACCTGCGCTCGCGCCAGAGGGTCGGCAATAGGCGCATCCCCGCGGCGCGTCGGAACTGCATGGTCTGCAACCGCGAGATTGAGTTCAGGCCGCCGCGCCCTCCGACCAGAGGAACGAAGGGCTTCGAACGACTGCGGGGTCGAGACTTCCTGAAGCAGGTGACGATCAACGTAGAGCAGATCTACGCCATCATCACCTGTATCAACAACATGACTATCCCAAAGCTTTGTATAGAGTGTTTTGCCAGACATATGTCCGGACATATACACTCACCCAGGCATTTGCAATCGTTCAGCAGTTAAGTCAGCGCTCCCGATGATACGTCATAGAATAGGCAAAACGTGACCCCGGCATGATACTGTCTGAAGCAAGAACCAGAGTATTGTTGCCATCGTAGTAACGACGCAATGTAACCAGCGCACCCACGGTCGGCTCCGCTTTCAACACACGGGCTGCAGGCGCGCCCAGCACGTCCGCAGTAATCGATTGTTCGATGCGGTTAACCTCAACATCGTAGTCCCGCTCGATCAATTCCTGAACCGCGCCTTCCCAGCCATCCAATTTCTTCAGGATACCAACATAGGACTTGTTAATATAGATCTCCGCCAGCGCAAGGGGCAGTCCCCCCGAACCGCGCAGGGCCTCAACCACCAACCAATCATCCATGTCATCAACCTCGATCCGGCGCCTTTCCGCCGCAGTCAGGGGTCGAGTGTCGGTGCGACGAACTTGAATCCGCGCATTTTGCGCGAACTGCAATAGTTCGTCCATGCCGCCAAGCGGCTGCACAAATACCGGACGGGGTTCATGGGCCAGAACCGTAGTTCCAGATCCGCGGCGGCGTTCCACGAGGCCTGCCTCTCGCAGCAGCCGCAGCGCATCACGCATCGTGTGACGCGATACCGAGTAGCTCTGACAAAGCTCCATCTCCGGCGGCAGATGATCGCCGACACGATAGCGCCCGGACTGGATCTCTTCCTGCAATTCGGCCGCAAGGCTTTTGTACCTGGGCAGTTTCACTGCTACTTCCGCCACCTCAGCCCCCTTGACACATTGCGACTGCCGGATAATGTTCGGACATTATAGCATCGCCATTATTATGCGGTAAATCATCTAATTTTCCGAAATTGGAATACATTATCTGCCTGTCGGATCAATTTATTAAGGTTCTAAAATGAATGTTGATGCCATTCGTCCGCCCATCCGCATAGACCGACAGGACAATATCGCCCTGCTGATGCTTGACCGACCGGAAAAGCGTAATGCGATCAGCGCGGCAACCTGGCAGGCACTACCCGCTGCAGCCGCAGAACTCGAGGCTGACGATTCCGTCAACGTTATTATCGTAACCGGCACGGGGGGTCACTTCTCTGCCGGCGCAGATATTTCCGAGTTTGAAGCAACTTTTGCCACTCCTGCCAGCGCCATGGCTTACGGAGCCGAGATGACGGAAGGTATTGAGGCAATTGCCTCTATGCGAAAGCCCGTGCTGGCGGCGATCGACGGGGTGTGTATCGGAGGGGGAGTCGCTCTTGCCCTCGCCTGCGATATCCGCATCGCAGCTGCCAATGCCCGTTTCGCCATCACGCCAGCGAAGCTGGGCATGCTCTATCCACCTGCAGACACGCGACGTCTGGCCAGCTGCGTAGGCATATCGGCTGCTAAGCGCCTGCTCTTCGGCGCAGATGTGATCGACGGGCGGGAAGCGCTTGCGATCCGTCTGATCGACGCCTTGGCCGAACCTGGGGAGGCGCTGCAACAAGCAAAGGTCGAGGCCACCCGCATCGGCGGCGTTTCGCAATATACCGTTCGCGGAATGAAGCAATTCCTCGATAACCTTGCTGATCCAGAGGCGGATGCTCGTCAGTCCGAAGCCTTCATCGCGGCGCTTGAAGGGGCCGATTTCTGTGAAGGGCGCGCGGCTTTCATGGAGCGGCGCACCCCCGAATTCACTTATCGCTGATTAATTTAGATTCCGGGCGTCAAACTCAAAAGCCGGAAAGCCGGACGATCTCGTCAAGTGGCGCGCGCGTTGTGCGCCACTGGTTAACCGGATGATCTGGATCCATCTTGCCCATGGCCATTCCCGCAGCGACCACGCAGCCATCAGTCAATGCCAGATGCCTTGCCAATGTTTCGGGCCATTGCGCCCATGCGGCCTGAGCGCATGTGCCAAGGCCATCTTCGACCGCCAGTAGCATCAGCGTCTGCATGAACATACCAAGATCGGCCCATTGCGAAGGGCCTGCTTTGGCATCAAGCACGAAAAACAGTGCAACCGGCGCGCCGAACAGTTCAAAATTGCGAGCATGCCACGCATCGCGCCCCGCATAGTCCTGCCGTTCGATGCCAAGCGCGGAGTAGAGGCTGAAGCCACACTCACGCCGCCGGGCCATGTAAGGTTCTTCCAGCGGATCGGGATAGATCGGGAATGGCGCACTTTCATGCTGGCCTGCAGCAGTGCGTTCCCGCACATCCGCGATAAGCGCATCCAATGGCTTGCCCGTCAGTCCATAGACTTGCCAGGGCTGGATGTTCCCGCCCGAAGGCGCGCGCTGAGCACCTCTGATCAGCGCGCGTAGAGTCGTCTCCGGAATAGGGTCGGGCAAAAAGGCGCGGACAGAATACCGCGCCTCAATGGCTTCCCCGACGTTCATTCCGCGGCGATAGCGAAGGGCAGATCGCCCATGTCGAAGTTGGAGGGCTCACCTCGTTCGGCACGCAATTCCGTCCGCAACTTTTCGGTCGCGGCTTCATCAACCTTCTTGTCCGCTCCGATCACAACGCCATATTCAGTGCGAGCGTGTTCGGACGAGATAAGGTCGTGACGCACGTCACGTGCCACCGACGCCGCAGGTCTTTCGAAGGGATCACCCCAACCGCCCGAACCTGCCGTGCGGAAGATGATCTTGTCGCCCTTCGCTACCTTGAGCGCGTCGATCTTTGAGGGGATACGCTCGGGCTCAGTTGCGCCCTGACGCACGATCCACTTGCTGGACGTACCACCGGCGCGGCCACCGTTGATGCCCCACGGCGGAACCGTTTCACGATCGTCGTGGATCGAGATTTCGCCGGCTTCGAGCAGGACGTAAACCTTCTCGATACCGCAACCGCCCCGATGCAGACCTGCGCCGCCGCTATCCCTGACCGGACGATAGGATTCGACCCGGACCGGATAGTAGTTTTCGAGGTATTCGATCGGTGTTGCCGTGAAGAGCGGCCACCACGCGTGACCATCCAACCCGTCGCCGCGCGGACGACCGGGAACACCGCCGAACAGCAGTTCCATGACCTGGAACCACTTGCCGTCACTGCCCGTGCCCGTGAAGATGAAGTGCGGGCTGGTACCATAACCTGCCGCCATCGACAGGTGCGGAGCACGCTGACCAAGCGCGCCAGCCTGGCAGTCGAAGAACCGGGTGTGCGTGTTCAAACGGTTACCCAGCGCGGCCGGGAAACGTGGATTGAGCAGGCTGCCTTCCGGAAGGATCACTTCGAACAGATCGTAGAAGCCTTCGTTGAACAGGATTTCCGGATCGAAAGCCATGATCATGTACACCCCGAAGAACAGCTTGCAGAGCCCTTCGTGGATGAAGAAGTTGATCGGACCTTCGGCCTGATCCGCAGTGCCTGTCCAGTCGAACACCGCCTTGTTGCCGCGGCGATAGATCGACAGGTGCATCTTGAACGGGCCATTGCCCCGGCCATCGTCGTCCACATAGTCGGTGAACGAGACCGGCTCTTCCGGAATGTACTTGAACACCAGTTCCTGCATCGCCGCACGCGTGCGGTCGAGCAACATGTTGCAGGCGTCCGTGTAGGTCTCGCGTCCGAAGCGATCGCACATTTCCTGAACACGCGTCGCCGCAGTACGGCAACCCGCGATCAACGCCGACAAGTCAGACCTGTTCATGTCCGGCGTACGGCTGTTGTTGAGCATGATGTCGAGCACGCCCTGGTTGAGCACGCCCTTGTCGTAGATCTTGACCGGCGGGATGCGCAGGCCTTCTTCCCAGATGGTGCGCGCATCGAACGGCATAGAGCCGGGCACCTTGCCGCCAACGTCGACCATGTGGCCGAATATGGAGGAGAAGCCTACCAGTTCGCCTTCATGGAAGATTGGCATCATCACGCACCAGTCGTTGTTGTGCGAGACGGAACCCTTGCAGGCATAAGGATCGTTCCAGACGAAGATATCGCCTTCGTTCACATTCCCGCCATGCTGTTCAAGCACGCCGGGAATGTACGAACCAAACTGGCCGACGATCATGCGTCCTTCGCGATCACAAATCATCGGATATTCGTCGTGCTGTTCACGGATAACCGGCGAAAGCGAAATTCTCGCCACCACCGTATCCATTTCAAAGCGGGCGCTCTTCAGCGCGTTCTCGATAATATCGAGCGTGATCGTATCGACCTTGGGTTTCGTGACCTGGGTCATTTTCAGGCAACCTTTTCGTTCGGCCAGATCAGCACGTTGCCGTGCTCATCGATCTCGGCCCAATGGTTCGGAAGGAGAACGGTGGTGGTGTCGTACTGGCGGATGATTGCAGGCCCTTCGATGCGAGAACCGCGAGCGAGCTTTTCGCGATCATAGTTGGGCGTATCCACCCAGCCCTCGCCAAAGTATGCCGGACGCACTTCCATGATGGCATCGGCCGGATCGCCGGTAACATCTGCTGCATCATCTTCGACCAGTTCCGGCGTGGCGCCGAAGGCGGTGACACGCATGGCGACGAGCTCCACCGCAACACCAAAGCGCACGCCATAAAGCGCTTCATGCCGGGTGTGGAACGCGTCGATCGCTGCAGTCAGATCGCCGCTTTCGGCGGTCACTGCATCAATATCAACCGGAACTTCAAAACCTTGCTGCTCGTAACGCATATCCAGACTGAAGGTCATACGGCGATCGCCTTCGGCCACGTCTTCTTCATCCAGCCAATGCTTCGCCTTGCTCACCAGCGTGGCGAAACGCTGTGCGATCTCGTCCGCCGGCACAGTGCCCGCATTGCGAATGAAGGTCTGAACGAATTCATTCTTGAATTCCGACTGCACGAAGCCAAGCGCCGAGAGAACGCCCGGCGTCTTCGGAACGACAACGGGATAGCAGCCCAGCAGGGCCGCCATGGCGTTGGCGTGAAGAGGACCAGCGCCGCCGAAAGCGACGATACCGAAATCGCGCGGATCAAGTCCCCGCTGCACCGTGATGACGCGCAGTGCGCCCAGCATCACTTCGTTAGCGATGTCGAGAATGCCCTTGGCAGCGTCATCAACGCTGAGGCCGATCGTGTCCCCGATAGCCTGAATTGACTTGCGCGCCGATTCGATATCGAGGTCCATGTCGCCACCCACCAGCTGCGGCGGAAGATAACCCAGAACAGCATTGGCATCGCTGACGGTCGGCTCGGTGCCGCCCCGGCGATAACAGACCGGGCCAGGCTTGGCGCCAGCGCTGCGCGGACCGACGCGCAGCGACTTGGTGAGTTCCGAAACCTCGGCGATGGAACCACCGCCAGCACCAACGCTGCGCACTTCGAGAGTAGGCACCTTGGCAGGGAAGTAACCCACTTCGGTAGAGCGGGAGATCGTTCCCTCGCCGTTGATGATCACCGACACGTCGGTGGACGTACCACCCATGTCGAACGCCAGCAGACGCGGACGGCCGGTCTGGCGTGAAATCATCGCGGTGCTGGTCACGCCGCCTGCGGGACCGGAAAGCACGGTGTGAACCGGACGCTCAGCCGCTGCAGCCGCGCTCATAAGACCGCCATCGGAACGCACGATATGAAGGCGGCTCTTGACGCCTTCCTGCGCAAGCCGTTCTTCGATGCGCGACAAATAACGGCGCATGATCGGCTGAACATAGTCGTTCATCACCGTCGTGATCGCACGATCATATTCGCGGAATTCTGGCAGAATTTCCGAAGACAGCGAAATCGGCATGTCCGGGAACCGTTCCTGAACAATGGCCTTCAATGCCTGCTCGTGCGCATCGTTCGCATAAGAGTGCGTCAGACAAATGGTCAGCGCCTCGATGCCCGACGAACACACATCGTCGATTGCCGCAACGGCTGCATCGTAATCCAGCGGTTCGATGACTTCACCCTGCGCGCTCATCCGTTCCGGAACAGATCGCGTGTCATCCAGCGATGCCAACGGATCCGGCTTGTCCATGATGATCCACCCGAACAAAGGCCCCGGCGTCCAGGATTTTGCAAGGTGCAGAGTATATTCAAAACCCTTGGTGGTCAGCAGACCAACGCGTGCGCCCTTGCCTTCAAGAACCGCGTTGGTGGCCACGGTCGTGCCGTGCAGGATCACATCGATCTGCTCAGGCTTGATCCCGGCGATTTCCGAGATCAGACGGATACCGTTGACGATACCAATCGATTGATCCTCTGGCGTCGAAGGTGTTTTGGCGCGAAAGGTGCGGCGCCGTTCGTCATCGTAAAGAAGGAGGTCGGTGAACGTGCCGCCGACATCGATACCAAGTCGCATATCTCACTTTCTGAATTAGGAGACCCTGAAGCTACTTGGCCATAAAATGTCCGGACATTCAATCCCCTTTTCTGCGAAATTCGTTGCAATGATGTATAACTGGCATCTAATGTCCGGACAGACCAACGACCTAAGAGTATGTGCGAATGGCTGTTTCAAAAGATTTTACATGGCCTGGCGGCGCCCGATTGGCGCTCTCGATCGTCGTCAATGTTGAAGAAGGCGCGGAACAGAATATCCGCGACGGCGACCGCGGCCCGGAACCTGTGGACGAACTTTCGGCCACTCCCCGCCGACCGATGCGCGTGTTTTCCAGCGAATCGAACTACCGCTACGGCATTGTGCAAGGTGCTCCCCGCGTCCTGCGCCTTCTGGATCAGCATAAAGTACCGGCCACCTGGACCGCTGCCGCCGTAGCATTGGAGCGCGCCCCTGAACTGGCATCGCAGATCGTCGCTCGTAACGATGAAGTAGCCTGCCACGGCCATCGTTGGGTCCATCAATACTGGATGGACGAAGAGACGGAGCGCGCATTCATCACGGCGGGGCGGGATTCGATTGCACAAACCTGCGGAAAACGCCCGGAAGGTTGGTTATCTCGCTATCTTACTACCGAGAATACCAAGCGCCTGCTGCTGGAAGAAGGCTACCGCTATCACATGGATGACTTCTCGGACGACTTTCCGTTCTGGGAACCAGTTCCGATGGCGGACGGTACCACTAAGCCATTGCTGGTCATGCCCTACGCCATGGACTCGAACGACATGAAGTTCTGGCTCAGCCCCGGCCTTAGTCCGGCTGACTGGCTGCGCTACGCGACAGACACGTTCGATGAACTGCTGGCAGAAGCGCAAACCGTTGGCCCACGCATGATGAGTCTGGGTCTGCACCTTCGCATCATCGGCCGACCTGGACGCATTGGCGCATTCCGGAAATTCCTCGAATACGTCACCGATCGTGATGACGTCTGGATCGCCACGCGCTCCCAGATTGCCGACGCTTTCACCACCGCCTGCCCCGCGCCCTGATGCCATCGGGGATTGACCTCCCCGCGGAAAGGTAGCCATAACACCATATGTCCGAACATTTGCCGATTTCCGTATCGCTGGCGAAATTGCTGCGAAGGCCGGTTTCTGCGGCTGATCGGTCGCGCGCGCGCCTGCATCTTCTGGACTGGCTGGGTTGCGCCATAGCCGGCGTTGCAGAGCCGGGTTGTGCCGAGGTACGCCGTCTTGCGGAGCGCGAAGGCGTGGGCCGGTGTCGCATAATCGGTGGAGGCATGGCCGGTCCGCAGGCAGCGGCTCTGGCCCACGGACCGGCCGGCACGATTCTGGAGATGGATGATGTCGACAAGCGCGGCTTGCTTCATCCCGGCCCCGTCATCATGCCCGCCGTCCTTGCGGTTGCTCAGGACGAAGGCATCGCTGACGGCAATGCGCTGCTGGACGGAATTGTCGCCGGCTACGAAGCCATGATCAGGGTCGGACGCGCTGCGGGTGAGCATCGCCGTATGTTCCACGCCACAGCGACCACCGGCACTTTCGGCGCGGCAGCAGCGGGCGCTCGTTTGCTTGGTATGGGCGAAGAACAAACAAGCTGGGCTTTGGGCAATGCTGGACAGCAAGCTTCTGGCCTGTGGCAAGTTCGGCATGAACTCGTTTTCACGAAAGCATTTCATGATGGTCGGGCCGCAGCCAACGGCGTTGCCGCCGCATTGCTTGCGCACGATGGCTATCGCGGTCCGCAATATGTGTTCGAAGGGCCGGAAGGCTTTTTCCCGGCGATGTGCCCAGGCGGCGATCCGGCGCAAATTCTTGTCGATCCAGAATCAAATTGGCGGATCCACGAAGTCAGCTTCAAGCCGCATGCCGCGTGCCGTCATGCGCACCCCGCAATCGACGCGGTCCTGGCAACGCGAACGCAAGTCGGGGATCGGGAAATCCGCGAGATCGCCATTCGCACTTATCGCGACGCCCTGATCTATTGCAAAAATGACGAGCCGCGCACGCCCGGCGAAGCGAAATTCTCGCTGCCCCACACTGCCGCCGTCGCAATGATCCATGGCGATGCTGATCTTGCGCGCTTCACCCCGGAAACGATTGCAGACCCTGCCGTCACCGCGCTGCGCAGCAAAGTCACTTATGCCGTGGACGACGAAATGCACGCCCGTTTTCCTGCCCATTTCACTGCCGCAGCGACCGTTACCCTGATGGATGGCACCGTCATCCAGGTCCACATCGACGATGCGCTAGGCGATCCTGAGAATCCGCTCGATCAGTCTGCGGTCGAGGCGAAGGCCCGCTCGCTCATGGCATGGGGCGGAATGGATGATACTGCTGCATCCCGCTTGATCGCAGCCACTCTGTCGCTGGGCGATGGCGCCACGACCAGCGATATGACCGCAGCCTTGCCGGAGATAGCAGCATGACCGATGTGACCGGTCGCTTGGTCGATCACGCCCTTTCGGTTGAATGGTCTGCCATCTCTCCCGAAGCGCAGCGCGCCGCCCTGAATTTCGTGCACGATAGCCTTTGTGTCGGCGTAGCTGGGGCGAAGGCGCCTTATGCAGACATTATGGCCCGCGCCGTGTCAGGCTGGAGCGGAAACGGCGGTGCCCGCGTGCTCGGACGTGACATGCGCCTGCCGGGACCGGATGCCGCATTCCTCAACGGCTTTCAGATCCATTGCCAGGAATTTGACTGCGTCCATGAGGCGGCTGTGCTTCATCCCATGGCCACGCTGCTTGCCGCAGTGTTGGCCGAATGCGATCGCGGTCATGCCTATTCGGGAAGCGAACTGCTTTCGGCCGTGGTCGCGGGCGTGGATGTTTCCACCACGCTTGGCCTTGCGGTAACGACGCCGCTGCGCTTCTTCCGCCCCGCAACGGCAGGTATTTTCGGAAGCGTCGCGGCAATCTGCCGCCTGCGCAGGCTCTCCCCGGAAGTTACGCGTCACGCCTTCGGCTATGCGCTTTCCTTCTCGTCGGGCACAATGCAGGCTCATCTCGAAGGCCTCCCTGCCCTGCCGGTGCAAGTTGCGGGGGCTGCGCGATCAGCCGTCCAAGCTGTTGAACTCGCGGTTGCCGGAATGCCCGGCGTCCACGCATCCATCGATGGGCCGTTTGGCTATTTATCTCTGTTCGAGGGCGGCTTCGAATGGGGCAACCTGCTCGACGAACTCGGCACAGTGCATCGCATCGCGCAAGTCAGTTGGAAGCCCTTCCCCACCGGGCGCGCCGGACAGGGCGCCATCGTCGGAACCCGCGAACTGATGGATCAGCACGGTGTCACGGCTGACGGGCTTGAGAAGCTGACAGTGTCAGCGCCTCCTCTGATCGCTCGCCTCGTCGGGCGCCCGATCAAGGATGAAATGACGCCGGCCTATGCCCGCCTGTGCTTCCCTTATCTCGGCGCCCTGGTCCTGCTGCGCGGCGCTGTAACGTTGGACGACTTCACGCCGGAGCGTCTTGCCGATCCGCAAGTCCATGCCCTCGCCCGCCGCATCGTGGTCGAAGCCAACGACAATCCCGACCCCGCAGCTTTCGTGCCAGCAACGCTTACCGCGCTGATGAATGACGGACGCACTGCGGAAGTACATGTCCAGCACCAGCTTGGCGCGCCTGACAACCCCCTCAGCCGCGAACAGCACCTTGAAAAGGCGCAGGGCTGTCTCGCTTTTGCGGGATACGCCGATGCGCACGATACGCTGACGGCGATGATCGAAACCCTTCCCAATCTGCCCGACGTACGCGGTCTGCTCGACCTGTTGAGCGTCCCGGCTCGTCCATGAGGTGACAATGACCGACCTTCACCGCAACTACATGCAAAGCTTCGATCTCGCTCAGATGTTGAGCGATCACCCGATCGGAGATGATTTCACCCGCTTCGTGACCACGACAAGTCGTGATGAACTACGCGCCCGCCAGGAACGTCTGTTCCAACGCTGTGTCGACCGTGCGTGGACTACGCCGTTCTATCAGCGTCTGTGGGGCAAGGCAGGTGTCGAGCGCGGCGATATTACTTCGCTCGACGTGCTTCCCCAGCTTCCGATGTTCGGCAAGACCGAGATCATGGAATCATTGGCCATCGCCCCGCCGTTCGGCGATTTCGGGGGCTTGGAAGGCTATGCTGAAGGCCAGCGGCCTCCGGTAATCATGCACACCACGTCGGGGACTACGGGCGATCCGCAAGTTCTTCTGTTCGGCCCCAAAACCCGCGAAGTGCAGAGCCTGCTGGTAGGCCGCGCCTTTCGCTTCATGGGCCTGCGCCCGGATGACGTGGTCCATTCGGTTTACGGGCACGGGATGGTGAACGGCGGGCATTACATGCGCGAGGCCGTCACCCACTGGACCAGTTCGATCATGATGCCGGCAGGCACCGGCGTGGAAACGCGTTCCGTGCAGCAGGTTGAACTGATGCGCCGTTTTGGTGCCACCGTGATCGTCGGCTTTGCTGACTACATCAAGAAACTGGCGCAAGTTGCCCGCGAGATGGGTCTTGAACCCGGCCGCGACATTCCCGTGCGCATGGTGATCGGCCACCTGGGTCGCGAAGACAAGCGCGCGCTGGCTGATGCCTGGAACGGCGTGGAAGCGTTTGACTGGTACGGGGTAGGCGACACCGGCTGCATTGCTGCCGAAGGGCCGGACCGCGATGGTCTTTACGTGCAGGAAGACGCGCAGTTCCTTGAAGTTTGCGACATCGACACCGGCAAACCAGTTGCCGATGGCGAACTGGGCGACATGGTCGTTACTTCGCTGTTCAAGGACGACATCTACCCCCTGATCCGCTTCAACACGCATGACGTGACGCGCACCATGACCAGCGAGTCTTCCATCGGCGTCGTATTCAAGCGGATCGAAGGCTTCCTCGGACGGTCGGACAACATGGTGAAAATCCGAGGCATCAACGTATTCCCCACGGGGATAGGCGCGATGCTGGAAGAAGCCCCCGAATTTGCGCAAGAGTACGTCTGCAAAGTCCGCCGTGATGATCAGGGCCGCGATACGATGGTGGTGCTGGCAGAAACCAGCGCGGACGCCAGTGTACGCGCTGACCTGCAATCGCAATTCCGGGATATCCTGCGCCGCAAAATCGGCATCGAGGTTGATGTAGAGCTGGTTGATCGCGGTGCCACTGGTCCGCTCACCCAGATAGAACAGCGCCAGAAGCCAATCCGCCTGATCGACGAGCGCGCATGACCAGTACCCTCGCCAGTTCCAGCATTTCCGATCTTACACCCCAATTTGCCGCTGGCACTGATCCTGTCTCGCTGACAGAGGAATGCCTTCAGCGGATCGAGACCTTCCGCGACTATGGCGCATTCGTCGATGTCGATACGGAAGGCGCACTGGAAGCAGCGCGGGAAAGCCGGGAACGCTGGCGCAGCGGGAAGCCGTTGTCGCGGTTGGACGGCGTTCCGATCGGCGCGAAATCGAACATCGCC
>JAZQRJ010000081.1:0-19786 GCA_045629505.1 Novosphingobium sp. | reverse complement strand
CGACGATAACGTCGCCAAGATCAGCGTCGTGGGTGTGGGTATGCGCAGCCATGCAGGTATCGCATCGACCATGTTTGGCACACTGGCGGAACGCGGCATCAATATTCTCGCCATCTCGACCAGCGAGATCAAGGTTTCGGTTCTCATCAATGCTGACGAGACGGAACTGGCTGTGCGTCTTCTGCACACGGCCTATGGCCTCGACGCGCAAGAGGCTGCGTGACCGGTTGGCCGCGCCGGTGGAGTAAAATTCCCACTGGCGCGGGCTGATCCGTCAGGCTACAAAAATTTCCAAACAAGAGTTCGCTATTGCGAACTGTGAAACGGAGATTTGGGATGAGCGATCAGCAGCAACCGGCACACCCCGTGACCGCCGGGACGGACGTTACACTGGTGGGTGACGATCACGTTCGCGCCTATCAGGAAACGAATGGCGAGACGGGGTATATCTGGAACGGCGTACCTACGCTGCTGTTCACTACAAAGGGCCGCAAGTCTGGTGAGCCGCGCACCAACGCGATTATCTTCACGCCGGTTGGCGACAAGTACGTGATCATCGCTTCCAAGGGCGGCTCCCCCTCACACCCGGCGTGGTATTTGAACATCCTTGAAGACCCGAACATCGAAGTTCAGGTGAAGGCTGACAAGTTCAAGGCAGTGGCCCGTACCGCAGAAGGGGACGAGCGGGAGGAGCTTTGGGCTGCAGCGATCAAGAACTGGCCTAACTATGATGTTTACCAGTCGCGCACCGATCGCAAAATCCCGGTCGTGGTGATCGAACGCGCGTAAGCCGCGCTTTCGTCAGCATTATGACGAGTCAGGATTGCCGAGGTGGATGCTCCCGATTATAGCCGCGCATCCCGTCGGCAATCAGGACAGCCCGTGAGCGAATACGAAAAGACCAGAGCATTGATGGCGCGCGGTAGCGCCTTTCTCGGTAGCGAGTGGGCGATCCTGTGCGGGGCGATGTCCTGGGTTTCGGAGCGTAATCTCGTATCGGCGATAAGCAACGCCGGCGGGTTTGGTGTGATTGCCTGCGGGGCGATGACACCTGAACTGCTCGACGCGGAAATCGCGGCGACTGCGGCGCTCACGCAAAAGCCGTTTGGCGTAAATCTTATCACCATGCATCCGGAGCTCTTCGACCTGATCGAGGTATGCGGCCGTTATAACGTCAGCCATGTTGTGCTGGCCGGCGGCATTCCACCCAAGGGATCCGTGGAAGCGATCAAGGCGAACGGCGCGAAAGTGCTGTGCTTTGCGCCAACCTTGGCGCTGGGCAAGAAGCTGCTGCGTTCCGGCGCAGATGCGCTGATAATCGAAGGCAATGAAGCGGGCGGCCATATCGGCCCGGTTTCGACCAGCGTTCTGGCGCAGGAAATCCTGCCTGCGCTGGCGGAAGACGCGCTCGTTTTCGTGGCGGGCGGCATCGGCCGTGGCGAGGCGATCGCCGGATATCTGGAAATGGGTGCCTGCGGGGTGCAGCTTGGCACTCGTTTCGCTTGTGCGAGCGAGAGCATTGCCCACCCGGATTTCAAGAAGGCCTTTTTCCGCGCCTCTGCGCGCGATGCCGTCACCAGCGTTCAGGTCGATCCGCGTTTGCCGGTCATCCCGGTGCGGGCGCTGAAGAATGCTGGCACGGCAGAGTTCACTGCCAAGCAGATCGAAGTTGCTCGACTGCTGGACGAAGGCAAGATTGAGATGGGCGAAGCGCAACTGCAGATCGAGCGTTTCTGGGCGGGCGCGCTGCGCCGCGCGGCGATCGACGGCGATGTGGAAAATGGTTCGATCATGGCGGGCCAGTCGGTCGGCATGGTCACCAAGGAAGAGCCGGTTTCACAGATAATGGCCTCGCTGTTGGCAGAGTGTGAAACCGCGCTGACCCGGCGCTGATACGCTGCCAACATGTTACGGCTCGACGCCGCAGCACTCTTAAGTCACTGTGGCGACCGGAAGCGGAATCCCGCCCGGTTGGAGAGAGGCATATGCGAGTCGAGGGTCTGGAGCATGTGAATATCGTCGCGGCCGATATCGGTCGGACGGTGGCGTTCTATGAACGTGTGCTTGGCCTGGAAGCGCGGGAGATTCCCGTTGCTCCGCCCGGATATCCCGGCCGCTGGATCTATGACGAGAAGGATCGTGCCATCCTGCATGTGCAGGTTCACGATCCCGCACGGCATGGCCCCCTGGATGAAGCGCGTGCTTCGACCGGGGCGATCGATCACGTGGCTCTGGCCTGCAGCGATTTTGACGAGATGCGGCGGCGCTGTGACGAGCTGGGCTTGGAATACCGTGTGAACGAATCTCCACGGATGAACTTCAAGCAGATTTTCGTGAGCGATCCAGACAACGTGCTGCTGGAGCTTAACTTCCGCGGAGAATAACGCGGGCTGCCTGGGAGAGGACAATGGCAACGCAAACAGAACAGCCGAGTGTTACGACCGAAGGCGGATTTCAGCGCTGGCACATTGGCGATGTGCGGGTGACGAAGATCGTTGAGAACGAAAGGATTTTCGATATTCCCACGCTGTTTCCCAAAGCCAGCGAAGCGGCTGTGCGCAAGCTGGAGTGGTTGAAGCCCCACTTCGTGACTGAAGACTGGAAAGGGCGGATGAGTATCCATGCTCTTGTGGTGGAAACCCCGGCCCTGACGATCGTGGTCGATACCTGCATTGGCAATGATCGCAACCGGCTGGCCTATGCATCAAGCTGCAACCTGCAAACATCATTCCTCCGCGATCTGGAAGCGGCCGGTTTCGCCCGCGAGAAGGTGGATATCGTGCTCTGCACGCATCTGCATTTCGATCATGTGGGATGGAACACGATGCTGGTCGATGGGCAATGGGTGCCCACGTTCCCCAACGCGCGCTACCTGCTCAACAGGGCCGAGTTCGAACATTGGACTAATGCGCTGGAAACCGATCCGGACGAGATGTTCGAGAAAATCCAGAACCTTACATATGTAGATTCAGTAAAGCCGGTGCTTGAAGCCGGGTTGGTGGACCTTGTGAATGAGGATCACCAGGTGTGTGAGCAAGTCTGGTTTGAACCAACACCGGGCCACTCCCCCGGCCATGTCTGCGTGCGAATTCGCTCTGGAGGCGAAGAAGGCTATATCACTGGCGACATGATCCATCATCCCGCCCAGTTCGCGGACCCGGAATGGAGCATGTCGAGTGTTGATTACGACAGCAATGCCGCAACCAATACGCGGGCGCGGGTCTATGCAGACGTTGCTGATGAGCAGGTTCTGGTGATTGGCACGCATTTCGCCGGCGCGACTGCGGGCCGGGTCAAGCGTGATGGGACAGCCTACCGCTTTGACGCCACGGAATAGCTGCGGGCAGAGGTCAACGGGGTGAGATAAACCGCGTCCAGGCCTGCATCATGGGATTGTTTTCCCCATCGGGTTACCATTGCTGTTCTATCAGCGCGCGCGCTTCAGCTTCCGGCATCCCCAGGCGATGTCTGCTTCGAGCCGACTGCCCGACGTGGTCGTGCGCGTATTAAGCCGTTGCCATGCCTTGATATCGGCGGGATCATCCATGGCCGATGATCCTAGCGGCTGATGCAAGGATGAGCTAGCCTTGGCACAGATGATGGGCAGAAGGGGATGACAGGCCATGTGTGATGAAACAACAGTAACCGATCACGAAGCGGTTCTGGAGCGCAAAGGCCTTTCCCGCAGGCAATTTTCCGCATTGGGCGCGTCGGCCGTCCTGGCCGGCTGCACAACCTATCCCCGCTCTTCCGGCGAGGAGCTAGTGGAGGAAACGGTAAGCATCACCACGGCCGATGGCATTGCCGATGCGTTCTTCGTTCATCCCGCGAAAGGTGCACACCCCGGGGTGATCATGTGGCCCGATATCGCCGGCTTGCGAGAGGCGAAGAAGATCATGGCGCGCCGTTTGGCATCAGCCGGTTACGCGGTGCTGGTGGTCAATCCGTATTATCGCAGCGCGCCTTCGCCGGTGATGGAAAGCTTTTCTGAGTTCCTTCAGCCAGAGGGCCGGGCAAAAGTGCTGGGCTATCGCCAGTTGCTGACCCCGGCGGCGATCACCAGCGATGCAAAGGCCTATGCCGCATTTCTCGACAGCCGCGAGGAAGTAGACAAGAAACGTGGCATCGGCAGCAACGGTTATTGCATGGGCGGCTCGTTCGCGGTTCGCAGCACGGCGGCCGTGCCGGGTAGGGTGAAAGCAGCAGCATCGTTCCACGGCGGCGGGCTTGTGACCGATGAGGCAGACAGTCCGCACAAGCTGTTGGCAGGTACTCAGGCCAATTACCTGATCGCAATCTCGCAAGATGATGACAAGAAAGCGCCTGCCGACAAGGACGCCTTTCGGCAAGCGGCAGAGGCTGCAAATCGCCCGGTCGAGATCGAAGTCTATCCGGCAGATCATGGCTGGTGCGTGCCGGATTCGCCGGTGTTCGATCCTACGCAGGCCGATCGTGCCTTTGAAAGGATGCTGGCGCTGTACGCCAAGCTGTAAAAGAATGATTGTTCTGACGGTTTATTAGATCGCTTCGCTTGAGAACATCTGGCCGCGCGCTAAACTCAAGATTGAAGCGGGGGAGTTGTAATGGGCGAGTTTCTGATTGCGTTGATTGTTGTTGTGGTCGTCTTTTTGATGATGGGCGTCCGCGTCGTGCGGCAAGGGTATACCTATACGATTGAGCGGCTCGGAAAGTATACGCTTGCGGCGGAACCGGGTCTGCATCTTATCATCCCGTTCATCGATCGCGTGGGCAATAAGGTCAACATGATGGAGCAGGTGCTCGATATTCCGGGGCAGGAGATCATTACCCGCGACAACGCGATGGTCGGTGTTGATGCGGTGGTGTTCTTCCAGGTTTTGGATGCCGGCAAGGCCGCCTACGAGGTGCACAACCTCTATGTCGCGATCATGCAACTTACGACTACTAACTTGCGCACGGTTATGGGGTCTATGGATCTGGACGAAACACTGTCCAAGCGTGACGAGATCAACGGCAAGCTGTTGGTAGTGATCGACCATGCAACCGCGCCTTGGGGCGTCAAGATCACCCGTATCGAAATCAAGGACATTCGTCCGCCGGCCGATATCTCCAATGCGATGGCCCGCCAGATGAAGGCGGAGCGTGAGAAGCGCGCCCAGATCCTTGAGGCAGAGGGCTTGCGCGCGGCCGAGATCCTCCGCGCTGAGGGCGAGAAGCAGGGGGCGATCCTCTCGGCCGAAGGGCGCCGCGAAGCTGCGTTCCGCGATGCAGAGGCGCGTGAGCGTGAAGCAGAGGCAGAAGCCAAAGCTACGCAGATGGTGTCTGATGCAATTGCCTCGTCTGGCACTCAGGCGCTCAACTACTTTATCGCACAAAAGTATACCGAGGCAGTATCGCAGTTCGCTACATCGCCCAATGCAAAGACCATCCTGTTCCCGGTTGAAGCGACCCAGCTTATCGGTACACTGGGCGGTATCGGGGAACTCGCGAAATCCGCGCTGCGTGACGATGATGGCAACGGCCCGCGCGGTGGATCGCCTGCGCCGAGCCCTGCCCCCCGCGCACCATCGCCCTTCGCGACATCGGTTCCGCCTACTCAGGGCCAGCGTTGATGGGGGAGGTTTCCACCATCGAGCCACATTACGCTTGGCTAGCCATTGGATTGGTGCTGGCTGCCGCTGAAATGGCTATGCCGGGTGTGTTCCTCATCTGGATGGCAGGGGCGGCGCTGATTGTCGGTGCGCTCGCATGGTTCACGCCGATTGGCGTTCCATGGCAGATCGTGATCTTCGCTCTGCTGGCGATTGTCGCCGTATTCTCTGGTCGTCGCTATTTGCGCCAGCATCCGGTTGAGGCGGCTGACCCGATGCTTAACCGCAGGGGTGATCGCGTCGTTGGTGAGCCTGTGGTCGTCACGCAGGCGATAGAAGGCGGATCAGGCAAGGTGAGGCTGGGCGATACGGAGTGGCTGGCACGTGGCAATGATGCCGCGGTGGGCGTCCGCCTTCGCGTCGTAGGGCACGATGGCGTAGTCTTGCTGGTAGAGCATGAGGGCTTGACGGCCAGGACCCGCCCTTCGGCTCTGGACTAGTAGGCATTGCTTACCCATATTTCCCCCAACGAGGAGACAATCCATGACCGACAAGCTGGAACTTGCCGATGCCGATTGGCGTGAACGGCTGAGCCCTGAACAATATCAGATTCTGCGTCAGGCGGGCACCGAACGCGCCTTCACCGGCGAATATGAAAAGAACAAAGAGCCGGGCCTCTACAAGTGCGCCGGGTGCGGAGAGCCGCTGTTCTCGTCAGATACAAAATATGATTCCGGGTCGGGCTGGCCAAGCTATTACGAACCGGTTCAAGATGCCGCGGTGGAAGAGATTGTCGACAAGTCGCACGGCATGGTGCGAACCGAAGTTCGTTGCGCACGGTGTGAGGGCCATCTGGGCCACGTATTCCCCGATGGGCCTGCGCCCACGGGCCTGCGCTACTGCATCAACAGTGCCTCGTTGCAATTCGAACCGAAGCAGGGCTGAATCGCTGCGCACTCGTTAAGCGCGGGTTACAATTGCCGGGGCCATAATATAGTGGTTAACGACAAGACCTAGGCGATTTGGTCTATCCGATATGAGAGTCTGTACTTAGCCCATGGCTGCACAATCAAGCCGCCCGTCTCCATCAAAAACGGGCGGCCCCCACGAAACTCGTAAACGCCCCTGGTGGCGCCGCATGCTGCGCGCAATCTTTATCTGGAGTGGTGCGCTCGCGCTACTGGCGGGGATTTTTCTTGGCGGTGCCGTTTTCCTGACGGCCCGCGAACTGCCTGATTTCGACACCCTGAAAAGTAGCCAGCAAGGCCAGATGATCGTGGTGCGAGCGGTTGATGGCACGGAACTGGTTTCACTTGGCCCCAGCTATGGCAAATGGATTTACTGGCAGGATATTCCGCCGGAAATGAAAAAGGCCATGGTCGCGGTAGAAGACCGGCGCTACTATTCGCACTTCGGCGTCGATCCCATCGGCATCGCGCGTGCCGTGTCGATCCGCATCGCCGAAGGGCGCTGGCGGCAGGGTGCATCGACCATTACGCAGCAGCTGGCTCGCAATATTTTCCTGAACAACGACCGTAACTTCACCCGTAAAGGACGCGAAGCGGTGTTGGCGCTGGCGCTGGAAACCCAGTTCAGCAAGGAAGAGATCCTCGAGCTCTATCTGAACAAGGTTTATTTCGGTGGCGGTGCCTATGGTATCGATGCCGCAAGTCGGAAGTTCTTCGGCCATCCGGGTAATGACCTGTCGCTGGCCGAAGCTGCGATCATCGCCGGGCTGGTGAAAGCACCCTCCCGATATTCGCCAACCGCAGACGTAGATGCCGCGATTGAACGTGGTCGTACGGTCATCTCGGTGATGGAGGCCAATGGAGCCATCACTCCGCAACAGGCGGCGGAAGTCAATCTTGATGCCGTCAATGTGGCGAAAGAGAAGGCGGCGAACTCCGTACGCTATTTCACGGACTGGGCATTGCCGCAGCTGGATCTTCTGATCACTGAAACCAAAGAGCCGATCGAAGTCTGGACAACGCTTGATACGCGGATGCAGGACAGTGCGACCAAGGCGATCATCGCAAATGTTCCCGGCGGCGCACAAGGTGCTCTTGTCAGCATCGATCGCGATGGTGCGGTGCGAGCCATGGTCGGCGGCACCGATTATGTGACCAGCAATTATAACCGCGCTGTCAGCGCCGTTCGCCAGCCGGGATCGGCATGGAAACTGTTCGTCTATCTTGCTGCGCTTGAAGCGGGATATACGCCCAGCGATCGCGTCGTGGACGAGCCGGTGACCATTGATGGGTGGAGCCCCCACAACTCAGGCAGGAACTTCGCGGGTGAAATCGATGTTCGCACGGCCTTTGCATATTCCAAAAACACGGTGGCCGCGCAGCTAGGCAACGAAGTGGGCTTCGGCACCGTCGCCAGCATGGCGCGCCGCTTTGGCATCACCACGCCGATCAACACGCTCCCCTCCATGGTGCTTGGCACATCCGAAGTTCGGCTGATCGATATGACCCGCGCCTTCGCCAGTGTATCGGCCAAGGGGCGGGCGGTGGAGCCTTATGGCATCATCAAAGTGACGACTGCCAACGGCGAAACGCTTTATCAACGGGAGGCTACGCAAGAACAGCTCTTGGTTCCGCAGCATGTCGCGGCAGGCATTACCGATCTCTTGCAGACGGCAGTGGCAACAGGCACCGGCGGGGCAGCACAGATCGGCCGCCCGGTGGCGGGCAAGACTGGCACGACCAACTCGAACAAGGATGGCTGGTTCATCGGCTTCTCCAGCGGGCTTACGACTGGCGTGTGGATGGGGCGCGACGACGCAAAGCCCGTGGGCGGGTTACAGGGCGGTCGCGCGCCAGCCCGGGCCTTTGCTGCATTTATGAGGCCAGCTGTGGCCAATCGCCCGGTCGAGGAATTCGATACCAAGCTCCAGCTCCCCGAATGGCAGCTTGAGCCGGATGACGAACAGCTGACTGGCGATCCCGAAGACTATTACTACGTGGATGATTACGGCAACCTGATCGAACCTGGGCAGCCCCAGCTTCCACCACCCGGTTCGACGCCAGAGGACGGTCAGGTAACTGTGCGCAGAGGGTCTGACCGCTATGCGCACCCAACGCCCCCGGCAGCGAATGACGATTTTCTGGAGGAGGCTATTGGCGGAGGTTTTCAGCCAGGCTCTGACCCGGCGCTGCGACCCGCACCGCCGCCTCCCCGTTGATCCAACCAGATCGATAGTTACAAAAAAAGCCGGAGCACGAAATTTCGCGCACCGGCTTTTTCTTATAATGCGTGCTGCCGATTAGCGCAGCCGGATGGGCACGTAAGTTGCGGGCTGTCCCCGACGCTGAACGCGCAGCAACAGGGCATCGCGGCGGGCGCTCTGGGCCGCACGGATCGCGGCTTCCAGATCTTTCACCGAAGTCAGGTTCTGGTAGTTTGCCGAAAGGATGATGTCGCCGCGCCGCAGACCCTTCGTTGCAGCGTCGGAGCTTGCATCCACGGCATTGACGACCACGCCGGTGGTGTTCGGGTTGGCGCCAAGCTGGTTGGCGATCTGCGGCGTAAGCGGAATGACCGCTACGCCCAGCGCCTTTTCGGCCAGCGCATCACCCTGAGCGTCGGGCTGCTTGAAGCTATTGGGGTCTTGTTCCGCATCGGGATCGAACATCTGCTTTTGCAGATCTTCCTCACTGGGGCGCGTGCCGACGCGTGCATTCACGGTCATCCGCTTGCCATTGCGGATCAGTTCGATCGGGATGCTGGTGCCCGGCTGGGTATTGGCGACAAGGTATGAAAGCGTCTGATCGCGGGTAACTTCCTTGCCATCGACCTTCACGACAACGTCGCCGGCCTTGATTCCGGCATTTGCCGCGGATTGGCCCGGCTCAACTCCCTGCACGAACTCGCCCTTGTTATGGGCAAGACCAAGCGACGCGGCCAGATCTTCGCTCAGCGGCTGAATACGGATGCCCAGATAGCCGCGCTGGATCGTTTCGCCCTTGCGTAGCTTCTCCACGATGGGGGCCGCGATTTCTGATGGGATGGCGAAACCAATGCCAACGCTGCCGCCCGTGGGGGAGAAGATCGCGTTGTTAATGCCGATGACCTGACCGTTCATGTCAAACATCGGCCCCCCGGAGTTACCGCGGTTGATGGATGCGTCTGTCTGGATATAGCGGTCGTACGCGCTGCCAGAGCCGGTATTGCGATAGACGGCGGAAATGATGCCGGAGGTCACCGTCCCGCCAAGACCAAAGGGATTGCCGATGGCGAGGATCCAGTCGCCCACGCGGGACCTGCGGGAATCCCCGAAGTTCACGAAGGGCAGATTTCGCTGACCATCTATCTTCAAAACGGCGAGGTCCGATGCCGCGTCCCGTCCGACAAGCCGCGCGGGATATTCGGAGCCATTGGGCATCGTTACGGTAATCGACTTGATTTCACCGGCGTTGCCGCTGGGTGCTACCACGTGGTTGTTGGTGACCACATAGCCGTCCGCAGAAATGATGAAGCCTGACCCCAGCGACTGGGCTTCCCGTGTTTGGGGGCCTTGAGTACCGGGACCGCCAAACAGATCGGCAAATGGGGTGCCTGCAAATGGGTTAGCGGTGGGCACCTGCACCCGCTGACGGGTGGAGATGTTCACCACAGCAGGGGCCAATTGCTCTGCAAGATCAGCAAAGCTGCCTGGGGCTACCGCGCGGGGAGCAACAGCGTTGACCCGGCTCGGTTCGTTCTGCGCCATTTGTGCACCAGCGGGATCACCCGTGGCTAGCGTGAAGGTTGCGCCTCCAAGCAACAATGCAGTCGTCAATCCATAAGCGTATCGCACGGGCTTCACGTCCTCATTTCCTTCCTTGCGTGGCCTAGCCAAGTATTTCGGCCCTATTGGGACGTTTGAAGTACCAGGTGGCTTAACGCAGTTTGAATGTCCGCCGACCCGACCATGGTTTAGAACGGCATGATCAGGGCTGCTGCTTGAATTGCTTCAGATAGGTATTGTCGGGCGACAGTAGAATGGTCGTCCCGCCGTCGTCTCCGGAAAAGGCGATATCGTAGCTCTGCATCGCCCGATAGAAATCGTAGAATGCAGGGTCGCGACCAAAGCTTTGCGCGTAAGTCTTTGCTGCTTCCGCTTCGGCTTCAGCGCGGATCAGCTGAGCCGATTTCTGGCCTTGTGCACGAATCGTAGCAGCTTCCTGTTCGCGGGCAGCCTGCATGCGGGAAAAGGCGCTTTCCAGTGCTTCATCGGGCAGATCTGCACGTTTGATGCCAACATTGACGACTTGGGCGCCATATTCCCGGGCTTCGCGATCAAGACCTTCGCGAATCCTGATCATCGCTTCGCCGCGTTCCGCGGTCAGCAGCGACTGGAACGTCCGCTTGCCTAGTTCCTGACGCAGTACCGAGGTAAGGATAGGCTCCAGTTGTTCCTTCACCCGTTCCGGGGTGCCGGCGGTGCGCACCATGCGGACCGGATCAATGATGCGGAACCGTGCATAGGCATCTACGTTCAGGCGCAACTGATCCGTGGAAAGCACCTGCTGCGGCATCATGTCCACCGTCATCAGCCGCTTGTCGATCCGCACGAGCCTGTCCGCAAAAGGCACGCGGAACACCAGGCCAGCCCCAGTTTGTCCGAAGTCTTTCGAAGGGTTGAATGCGTTGATCTTCTTGATTGGATCACCAAAGCGCACCACCACTGCCTGCTCCGTTTCAGGAACCATGACGACACTGGACATCAGCGCGATCAACAGCACGCCGCCGGCGATAAGGGCGGCTTTGTAATTCATCAGCTTACGCATCACTGCCCTCCGCTTTGCGTGGGTTGAGGTGCAGGAGTTGCCCGCTTGCGCATTTCAGGCAGCGGCAAGAACGGCGATACGCCTTGGCTTTCCATAAGAACCTTCGGATTCTTGCTCAGAACGCGCTCCATGGTTTCGTAGTACATGCGCCGCTTAGTGACTTCCGGAGCAAGCTTGTATTCGTCATAGACCTTGTCGAACGCGGCTGCATCACCCTGCGCGCGGGCCAGCAATTGCTGCGACCATGCACGGGCGTTGCTGCGGTCGCGCTCTGCGTCCTGCTGCGCGGCAGTTACCTGCTGGAAGGCGCCAATCGTCTTGGCGGGAGGATCGGCCTTCTTGATCTCGACACCCTGAACCAGCACGCCTGCCCGATAAGAATCGAGCAGGAACTGCATGCGTTCCCTGACCTTCTGTTCAACTTCACCGCGGCCCGCACCGCTAAGCGCCTGATTCAGCGTCACTTCGGCGATGGATGAGCGCATCGCGGTTTCGGCCACTTGCCGCACCGTCTCTTCCGGATCGGCAAGACGAAGGCGGAACAGCTTCAGATCCTTGATGTTCCAGCGCACCAGATAAGACAGATCGACCAGATTCTGATCGCTGGTCAGCATCAGCTTCTCGCTCTCGCCATCAGGAATCGAATCCCGCTTGATCGAGGTGACGTCGGTAATTTCGACAGTCTGGATTGGCCAGGGCCAGGTTAGCGAAACGCCCGGATCGATGGTGCGCGAATACTTGCCAAAGGTGCTGACAAGGCCCTGTTCCTTGGGGCCGACCATGTGGACCGAAGTGACGCCGAGCCAGACCAGGGCGACAATGCCGACCCCAATGGGAAGCCAGCTCTTGCCGTCAGGCCGTTGGGGCAAGGTAGGAAAACCGCCATTGCCGCCTCCACCGCCGCCCCTGCGCTGCTGACGTGCGCGGAATATATCTTCGATCGTGGCGGTGCGGCGGGGCGGTGTTTCGCCCGGCGGCAGCCAGGGATTCCGCGGGCCGGAAGGACGATCGCCTTCACCTACAGACCCATCGCCTTCCCCCTCGTTTGGGGTGCCGGAGCCACCCTTGCCCCACGGGCTACGGCCTCCGGTCATAGACCAACCAACTTTTCCGATTGCACTTTCTATCCAGCTCATGGGAGACGTTATAGGTAGAGAGCGCTCACAAAAACAGTGCCTGCTGGTGCTTTTTCCTTGCTAGGGAGGGCGGCGACCGATGCCGAGCAAGGAGGATTGATGAACAGCGACGACCCGGATCACCTGAAAGAGGCACTCCCACCGCTTGCTCGGTCGCGGCTGCAATCAGTGCGCCTGTCCGGCGGAATTGCGACAATTGTGCTGGAAGTGACGGGGCTTGAGGGTGGTGAGCGTGACCGTCTGGAACAGGCGGCGAAGGATGCTCTGGCGCAAATGCCGGGTGTTGAGGAAGTGCGCGTGGCGCTGATGGGGGAAAAGTTGGTGCGCCGGATAATTGCCGTGGGGTCCGGCAAAGGCGGGGTCGGAAAATCGACGTTGTCCGCCAATCTCGCAATTGCTCTGGCGCGGCTGGGTCGCAAGGTCGGTCTGGTCGATGCAGATATTTACGGGCCGTCGCAGGCACGTCTGCTGGCCACAGAGGGCAAGCGTCCGGAAGCCACTGAGGATAAGAAACTGCGCCCTGTTTCCAGCGAGTGGGGCGTGCCAGTACTTTCCATGGCTCATCTGGTGCCGCCCGATCAGGCGATCGCATGGCGCGGGCCGATGGCTGGCAACGCGCTGGCGCAGTTGGTCGACGCCGATTGGGGTAATGCCGAGGTGCTGGTAGTCGATCTGCCGCCGGGAACGGGCGATGTGCAATTGACCATGCTGCAACGGTTCAAACCCGCGGGCGCCGTGATCGTTTCTACTCCTCAGGATTTGGCGCTGATGGATGCGACCCGGGCCATCAGCCTGTTCCAACAAGCGAAGGTGCCGGTCATCGGCCTTGTCGAGAACATGGCGGGCTATGCCTGTCCGCATTGCGGTGAAGTCAGCGATCCCTTCGGTTCAGGCGGTGCGGAAGCGACTGCGGCCTCACTCGGCCATGCTTTCCTGGGCCGGATTCCGCTGGACATTGCGATCCGCACCAGCAGCGATGCGGGAACGCCGGTGGCAGCAGGGGACGATGCGCGAGCTGAGGCGTTCACCGCCATTGCACGGCGTGTGGCTGAATGGCTCGATAACCAGTCCGGCGGCAAGGCGGGGCAATAATCTGTGCGAGTGTCGCGGCGCGGCCTTCTGATCGGTGCTCTGGCAGGCGGCGGTCTGGCAGTGGGCTATGTGCTGCGACCCCGTGACTTCCCGCTGCCGCTTTCTGCAGGGCGTGACGAAATTGCCTTCGATGCCTGGATCAAGATCGCTCGCGATGGTGTCGTCTCAGTGGCTGTGCCGCAACTGGAAATGGGGCAGGGGATTACCACCCTGCTGCCCCAGATCATAGCGAGTGAGCTGGGGGCGGACTGGCGGCAGGTTGCGGTCGAACCCGCTCCGGCGAGCGGGCATTATGCCAATCTTCCGCTGGCTGCCCGCTGGGCGGAACTGTGGATGCCGGCGCTGCCCTCACTCACCGATGGACCCGACAGTGTGGTGGCGCGCCGCTGGGCGCAGGACAACCGCTTTACCGTGACGGCGGAGGGTACGTCCCTCGCCGCTTATGAAAAACCGGCCAGAGAGGCGGCTGCCTGCGTTCGCGGCATGTTGGCAATGGCAGCAGCGGCTCGCTGGAATGTTGCTTGGGAACAGTGCGATGCGAAGGATGGGTTCATCATTCACGGCGATCGCAAGGAGTCATTTGCCGGGCTGATCGAGGAGGCGATTGCCTTTGATCCCCCCGATCCGCCGCCATTGCGGCCTTCGCCCGTGCAAGAAAGGCCCGGCGCGCAAGCAGACGTAGCGATCGCAAAGCCCCGCCTGGATTTGCCCGCAAAGGTGGACGGTACTTATCTGTTTGCTGGC
Source organism: Novosphingobium sp. (assembly GCA_045629505.1). GTDB lineage: Bacteria > Pseudomonadota > Alphaproteobacteria > Sphingomonadales > Sphingomonadaceae > Novosphingobium. The sequence continues at coordinate 5,470 of JAZQRJ010000081.1, read as the reverse complement.
GATGTGCGTCTGCCGGGCATGATCTTTGCCGCCGTGCACCACGGTCCCGTCGGAACTGTGAACTTCTCCGGCTTTGAGAGGGAAGCCGCCAAGGGCACCGCAGGGCTGATTGATTTCGTGGAAGGTCCACACTGGCTGGCCGCGCTTGCGACGAACTGGTGGGCGGCGGAGCACGCCTTGCGGAAGGTCGCACCGCGCTTTTCCGGGCGTGACTTTGCCGATAGCGCACAAATAGCTGAAGAGATGGACAGAGCTGTGCGTCGGGGCAACGCGGTTCGTCTGCATGAGGCGGGCAATCCGGATGAGCTGCTCGATAAGACGTTCGATCTGGTTCGCCGTTATGAAGTGGCGCCCGCTCTCCATGGCACAGTTGAGACCACCTCAGCGACTGCGCGCTTTGATGATGGCAGGCTGGAACTGTGGATCGCCAGTCAGGCACCGGAAGCGGCGCGAAATGCGGCGGCCGCTGCGCTCGGGATCGATAAGCGCAGTGTGATTGTCTATCCCATGCCGGCGGGCGGCAGTTTTGACCGGCGACTAGAAACCGACCACGCGGCGCAGGCGGCGCTGATTGCCAAGGCGGCAGGCAAACCCGTGCAGCTGACATGGTCGCGCTGGCAGGAACATCTTGCTGGCTGGCCTCGCACTCCGGTGATCGCGCTTATGGGCGCTCGCAGTGACAATGCCGGCCAATTAATCGGCTTGCGGGCGCGGCTTGCCTTGCCTGCGACAGCCAAGGAATTCGGGAGAAGACTGTTTCATCGGCAATCCCCCCGTGACGCTCGCGAAAGCGTTGCAGGAGAGGCGGACCGCCTGGCGACGGAAGGCGCTGTGCCGCCCTATAACATCGCGAATCTGGCCATTGAGCAAGTCCCCGTTGCCATTAACTTGCCCACCGCGCGCCTTCGCGGCAACGCGCATGGCTACACAGCCTTCTTCACAGAGACATTTATTGATGAGCTGGCGCATCGCGCCGCGCGTGAACCGCTGTCATATCGGATGGCATTGCTGGGGCACGAACTGCGCCTCGCTGAATGTCTGCAACGTGTTGCGGCTCTTTCGGGCTGGGGCGGCGGTGGGGACGCCAGCGGGCAGGGGCTTGCCTGTCACATGATCGGCACTGGAGAGAACGCGGGACGTATCGCCGTGGTGGCGACTGCGCGGCGGGCCGAAACTGGTGTGCGCGTGGATCGGATCAGCGCGGTGGCTGACATTGGTCGCATTATCAATCTGGATATTGCGCGCCAGCAAATTGAGGGCGGGCTGATCTTCGGTCTTGGTCTGGCGCTGGGATCGAGCACGGAGTATGAGAAGGGCTTCCCTACCGCGCGGCGTCTTTCTCACCTCAATTTGCCGGTTCTGGCCGATTGCCCGCAGATTGACGTGGAGTTCATTGCCAGCAATGCACCGCCTGCCGATCCGGGCGAACTGGGCGCAGTTGCCGCCCCGCCGGCGATCGGCAACGCACTGTTTTCCGCCACCGGGCTGCGATTTCGCCGCCTGCCGTTGCTATCGGAGGGGCTATGAGCCGCGTCGGAGTTTTGCTCGTCAATCTCGGTACACCCGATGCGCCAACGCCGCGTGCGGTCCGGCGCTATCTGGCCGAGTTCCTCGCCGATCCGCGCGTAGTGGAGATACCGCGTATCGCGTGGTTGCCGATCCTGCATGGCGTGATCCTCAGAATCAGGCCGCGGCGGTCTGCCCACGCTTATCAACAGGTGTGGACACCGGAAGGCTCTCCCCTCTCGGCCATAACGGCAGCGCAGGCACTGCGGCTTGCAGAGCTAATGGGCGATACGGCGCAAGTCGAGTGGGCGATGCGCTATGGTGATCGTTCCATCGCGGTGGGATTGCAGCGGCTGATGGATCAGGGGTGCGAGCGCATCCTCCTTGCGCCTCTCTATCCGCAATATTCGGGTGCCACCACGGCCAGTGCGATGGATGCCTTGGGCGCGGCGCTTGGCAAGATGCGCAGCCAACCCGCGATCCGTAGCTTGCCACCATATTATGACGATCCGCTGTATATAACTGCGCTGCGCGATGACCTGTCTAGGCAAATCGCAGCGCTGGGTTTTGCTCCGCAGGTTCTGCTGCTCAGCTTTCATGGCATGCCGGAACGGTCCAAAAAGTTGGGCGATCCCTACCACGACCAATGTGTCGCCACGGCGCGCTTATTGAAAGAAGCGCTGACGCCGGATCATCCCGGCCTGCGTATCGAGCTAAGCTTTCAGTCCCGCTTCGGGAAGGCCAAGTGGCTTGAGCCTTACACCGATGTCGTGCTGGAGCAGGAAGCGCATGCGGGGACGAAGCGGCTGGTCATTGCTGCGCCGGGCTTTTCCGCCGATTGCCTTGAGACGCGGGAGGAACTGGCAATTCGCGGACGGGAACAGTTCATTGAAGCCGGGGGAGAGCATTTCGCGGCCCTTGATTGCCTGAATGATGGCGATGCGGGGATGGCGATGCTGGAAGCGCTGGTACGGAAAGAACTTGCCGGCTGGTTGTGATAATTTGTCTAAATTAGGCTGTTATTCGATTCTCGCTCGTTGCTCTTATGTTTCTGGCCATATCGCAAGTCTGACGCAATCTTTGTTAAGAATATGGAAAATGTATTGAGGTCACTTTCATTCCTCATTCCATGCTGAATTGGCCAGATATCGGATCGATTAATATCAATTACCTTAGAGGCGGCATGTATGGCTGCCCAAGCCTTTTGATAGTATCTCTCGCCAAATTTTTCGATCAGCTTGCCTTGAGCTAAAACATATTGATTTCTATTGGCGTCGATGTCTGTGTCGTAACCAGTGGCATTTCCCCACCAAGCGGCTTGGATTGATCCAATATGCTCCGAAAGCAATGACATAATTCCCGCTGCGATGCGATCACATTCATCGGCGAGCTGAATTCGGTCAACCTCTTTAGGCCCAAGCGCAGCTTTTGCATATGCAACTGATCGTAGTATTCTTTCAATTGTAAAGGCTAATATCGCGAAAGTTGCGAGTGCGATTAGCGTGCATGCCCACCATGGAAGATTGGCGTATAACCAGGTCACCACCAGCATTGTCGCGGAGATGATGGCAGCCCAAGCCGCTTGTGCGGCCGATTTGAGTCCTAACTGATCAACGAGAGAAAGAAGGGCATCCACAAACGGAATTTGGCGGCGAGCGCGGCCTAGAAGCGTGTCAGCTTTGAGCATTCTCTCACCCCCATGTTTGAGTATGCGTTTCGAGCACTACCCCATGCAAGGGTTCATAAGCGTTCGCTTTCTCATCTCAATGCATAATTCTATATTCTTGACGTAGTCCTGTTTTGTTCTACTCCTGTTCGAACAATCAAGGGAGTAGAATCGTGGATCTGTATGCCCCGCCACAGGCCGATTTCCGGTATGATGCGCCTGCATCGGACGGTGCGGGCCTTGCGCTGTCGCTCTCGATCTATGGCGATCGGTCCCATGTGCGGGACACGATGCGGGACGATGCCCAAGCGGCCGGTTTCCAAATACGAGAAGCTGATGCGCTAGCTGGCCTGCTGGCAGAATCGGCGCGTCCCCTTGGCGATGTAATCATGCTCGATTGCCCGGTGCCGGATGCTGCAACTCTCGCAGCATTAGCAAGGCTGGATATGCGGGCGGCTCATAGCGGGGCGCGGCTGATCGTTTCCACCACATTGGAAGGGCTGGACGACGTATTTGGCAGCATGGACCAATCGTGTCCCCAATTGCTGGTCGACCCCACCCGGGCGGAGCGAGTGATTGCGCTGGGTCGCTTGTTGGGCGCCAACGCGCCGCTGCGGCTGCGGGAACTTGCCGAGGAGGATCGGCTGGTCCTGTTACGATTGACCGAACAAGTCAGCCAAATCGCCAGTCGGCTTGATGGGCTTGCAGGGCCAGAACGCCAGATTGCCGGAGACATGGATGGTGAGCGGGATGGCAGCGCATTTCGGCTTGCCTCGCCCGCAAACAGTTTTTCCGCGCGGCAGGATGATACGGCAAGGCTGGTGCGCGCACCCCGACCGGCGCTTCCGGACCCACGCCTTGTCCGCCGCATCATTCGCCAGCGCCAGTTGCGCGGGCAGTTCTTCGATGCCGATCTCTTTGCCGATCCGGCGTGGGACATGCTGCTCGACCTTACGGCAGCGCGGGTTGAGCATACCCGCGTTTCGGTCACTTCGCTGTGCATAGCCTCTGGCGTCCCGCCCACGACGGCGCTGCGTTGGATTGCGCAGATGACGGAGAGCGGCCTGTTCGAACGGGTGGAGGACGATACTGACCGGCGGCGGGCCTTCATCGTGCTTAGCGACAAGGCCGCAGATGCCATGGCTCGCTATTTCGTGGAACTGGGGCAGGGCGCGGCGCAACTGGTTTAGGGTGCGCCCCGCTTGATTCAGCCGCCCGGCGTGTCCGCATCGATCTGCAGGCTGCGAAGGATTCCCAGCATGGCTGCGGTTTGCTCTCGCAGTTCCGTTTCGGGATCCTGGCTGTTCGCTACAGTTAGAGCCGCATCGTTGAGCGCGGCGCTGATCTGGCCAGCCAGAGCGCGCGGCGGCAATCGCCGAATAAGGTTCTGGTCCATCAGGTCCACAAGTGTGTTGGCGATCGTGTCAAGTGTGTCCGATTGCAGTTCACGCCACCGTTCCCAGCCGAACACCGCTGGTCCTTCGATGGTCAGGATGCGCTGCGCCTCTGGATCGTCAGCTCGCAGCTGCAGATAGGATTCCATCGCCGCAAGGAACTTTTCCCATAGGTTGCCCGAATGCGCGAACGCCGCCTGATTTGCTCTCTGCGCAGTCTCTTCGGCTACTTGCCGGAAGACGGCTTCGAACAAGTCTTTCTTGTCCGTAAAATGGTGATAGAGCGCGCCGCGTGTGACGGAGGCCAGTGCTACAAGATCGTTCGTGCCGGTCTGATGATACCCGTACCGTGTGAAATGTGCCCGTGCCACGGCGATCAGTGCACCGCGGGTGGCGGCTGATTTTGCACGCTGCACGCCGCGGGATGGCGCGCGCTTGGCAATTGCTACAGTGATGGTTCCGGTCCCTGTGATCATCGGCGAAGTGAGGAACAAGGGGCAATAGCGAAATCTGGGTGCGGGGTCGATGACTTCGCGGGAATAGCTGTGCATGTGCCTCGCGAAGCTGATGCTGTTTGATTTTTCAGTGAACTTGAATAGTTCGCAACCCTTGACGTGGCGACCAAAGTCGTTAAATCGCGGGCTCCCGGCTTCGGGGCGGTTAGCTCAGTTGGTAGAGCATCTCGTTTACACCGAGAGGGTCAGCGGTTCGAGCCCGTTACCGCCCACCATATTCAACGATCTCACATAGAGATCGGCCCCTGCCGTTTCACGAAACTCCCAAAATATCGCATGGCGGAAGCTTGATCGCATTTTCGCGAAGCACTGGCTGGTGGCCGCCGTATTCCCGCCGGCGACAAGGCGCTGCTGTCCCCGCAAGTTGACGGATCGGGCTTGCTTCGCTA
>JAZQRJ010000080.1:0-8156 GCA_045629505.1 Novosphingobium sp. | reverse complement strand
GCAGCAGCGTGTTGCTGCTGCCATAGCTCCGGACGGAAAGATCGATGCCGCGCTGGCTGACAAGGAGCAGCGCCTAGTTCACGGTTTTGCGTGGATCGCCACCACCTCTGAAGCGTTGGCTGCCACCGCAGACTGGGCGACCCGGGCAAAGCAGCAGGGGCGTTATGGCGAGGTTGAGGAACTGACCCTGCGCATTGGCTTTGGCGAATATCTGGCACAACTTCTGGGCGGTGTGCCGATGAGCCAGAGCGAGCTGGTGCGTCCCGGCGAACTCGGCTTAGATGAGGCCGCAGCGGCGCTGGCCGCAGATGAAGCTGCCGCCAAGTTCCTGCGCGAAGGTAACACCGCAGATACGCGCAGTGCCTTCGTCAAGTATCTCGCCGACGGTGTTATGCCTGACGAATCGCTGGACGATGAAACGCTGGATATGATCCGCGATCAATTCCGCAGCTTTGCCGCAGATCGCATCGCACCCAAGGCGCACGAATGGCATCTTGCCGATGCGCTGATCCCTGACGAAATCGTCAACGAGATGGCGCAACTGGGCGTGTTCGGCGTCTGCATCAAGGAAGAATACGGCGGCCTTGGACTTGGCAAGCTGGCGATGGTTCTGGTTTCCGAAGAATTGTCACGCGGCTGGATCTGCGCGGGATCACTTGGCACCCGCTCTGAAATCGCCGGCGAACTGATTGGCGAAAACGGCACTGAAGAACAGAAGCGTGAATGGCTGCCCAAGTTGGCCGACGGCTCCGTCCTTCCCACCGCCGTGTTTACCGAGCCGGACACCGGGTCGGACCTCGCTTCCGTTCGCACCCGCGGGATCCGGCAGGCCGACGGCTCCTTCACAATCAACGGTGCAAAGAACTGGATCACTCACGCCGCGCGCACCGACCTGATGACGGTGCTTTGCCGCACCGATCCGGATACGCCCGGCCATCGCGGCCTTTCCATGCTGCTGGCGACCAAGACGCGCGGCACGGATGAAACGCCTTTCCCCGATAGTGGCATCGACGGCAGCGAAATCGAAGTGCTCGGGTATCGCGGCATGAAAGAATATGCCCTCTCGTTCGACGGCTTTGCCGTTGCCGAAAACGGATTGCTGGGCGGCGGCGAAGGCAGGGGTTTCGTCCAACTGATGCAGACGTTTGAAGGCGCTCGCATCCAGACCGCCGCTCGCGCCGTTGGCGTGGGTTGGAACGCCTTTGACCTCGCCCTGCGCTATGCGCTGGAACGCAAGCAATTCGGTGAGCAACTCATCAGATTCCCGCGCGTATCTGACAAGCTGGCGATGATGGCGGCCGAACTGGTGATGGCGCGTGAGCTCACCTATTCCGCCGCGCGCCACAAAGACAGCGGCAAGCGCTGCGATATCGAAGCCGGCATGGCCAAGCTGGTCGGCGCGCGCGTTGCATGGGCCAATGCCGACAACAATGTGCAGATCCACGGCGGCAACGGCTATGCCCTGGAATATCAAGCCAGCCGTGTCCTTTGCGATGCGCGCATTCTCAACATCTTTGAAGGCGCCGCAGAAATTCAGGCCCATGTCATCGGCCGCGGGCTGGTTTCGGTCCGCAGCTAACAAGCGACAATCACCGCGAACCAAAGAAAAGGGCAGCGAAATCGCTGCCCTTTTTTGTGTATTAACAGGCCTGAAGGATCAGGCGGCTGTCAAAGCAGCACGCCGTGCCTTGGCATCGCTGCCCAGCATATCCATCACCATAGCCCGCTTCAGGAACAGGTGCGCATCGCACTCCGCCGTGAAGCCCATACCGCCATGCGTCTGAATATTGGCCTTGCTGTTCAGAAGCGCCGCACTCTTGGCGAGCAAACGTGCTGCAGCCGCTTCGCAGGCATCATCCTCGCCGTGGCCGAAGACGGTGGCGGCATACATCGTTTGCGTGTCCGCTGCCGAAGCGCGCGTCACCATATCGGCGCAGCTATGCTTGATCGCCTGGAACGCGCCGATCGGTTGACCGAATTGCTCGCGCTGCTTGGCGTATTCAACCGCCATGTCGGTTGTCGCCTGCGCGATGCCGACAAGATATGCCGCCACCAGCACTTCAATCCGGAGCGCCGGCTGCGCATTGCCCGCGCCGCCTTCCAGCTTTTCGAACAGCAACGTGCTGTCCAGCCCGCCCTGTGTCGGAGACAGGGAAAGGTCGCCCTTCGCCTTCAGCGACGCGCCCCCGGGTCCGAACACGACAACCCAATCAGCTCCTTCGCCATCCAGCACGTAACCGTCCTCGATCGCGAAAGCCGCCCGCTGCTCGCCAGAAATCAGCGCATCACGAACCGCCTCGTCAGTCGCTAGATGCGGAGCGCACAATTGCGCCAGAACGCCAGGCGAAACGAGATGACGGCCCAGCGCCCGGGCAACAAGCGCCTCTTCACCAAGACCAAGGCCAAGACCGCCCTGCTCCTCAGATAAGCCAAGGCCAAACAGACCCAGATCGCAAAGCTGATCCCACACAGCGCGCTCTGCTGCACCGGCATAGGTTTTGTCTTCGCGCAGCCGTTCGACCGGCAGGACATCACGCAGGAATGAGACGATCACATCCTCGATCGCGCTCTGATCCTCATCGGGAATAAGATCGACTATCATACCGCTTTGGGTCCTTTCGGCAGTCCGAGCACGCGCTCGCCAATGGTGTTGCGCCGGATTTCCGACGTTCCGCCACCGATTGCCCATTTGAAACATTCAAGGAAATGGCCTGGGTAATCATACCCTCCGCGATCCAGCGAACCGGGGCCAAGCAGATCAAAGGCCGCCGCGTTGACCCGGCGAGTCAGCTCACCGAAATACAGCGCAACGATATTGCCTTCCGCGCCGGGCACAGTTTCATGCATTCCCCGAGAGATGGAAGCCGCCGTCAGCGAACGCAGCGCCATAACTTCGGCCTTGAGGGTGGCGAGCATTTCCAGCTGCGCTTCATCCGCGCCGCCCGGTGCAGCATGCGCCTCACCAATCAGACGATCAACGCGAGTGGCAAGTTCGACCTGGTGAGCAACAGTGCCGGTGCCGCGCTCAAACCCAAGCGTCGTCATGGCCGTTTTCCATCCCTGATTGACTTCGCCAACCACGTTTTTCAGCGGGATGCGTACGTCATCGTAGAAGCACTGGGCAAAGTGCTCCAGCCCGGCCATCGTCTTGATCGGCCGCACCTCAAGGCCAGGTGCCTGCATGTCGCAGATAATCCAGGTCAGGCCGCGGTGGCGCGTCTCGTTGGGATCAGTCCGCACCAGCAGCTCCTGCCAACGGGCATGCTGGGCGTAAGTGGTCCAAATCTTGGTGCCATTGATGACGAGGTCGTCGCCATCGATTTCGCCCTTCGTCTTCAGGCTTGCTAGGTCAGACCCGGAACCCGGCTCCGAAAAGCCCTGACACCAGTTTTCCGTACCGTTGAGGATCGTGGGGAGATACTTTGCCTTCTGTTCGTCGTTGCCGGAAACAATCAGCGTTGGCCCGGCATGGCTAAGCGCAACGAACATGCAGCCCGAGGGCGGCCCGCCCGCCAGCGCATATTCCTCATGCCAGATGAGCTGTTCGAGAACGGAAAGCCCGCGGCCACCGTATTCCTCCGGCCAGTTCAGACCAGCCCAGCCGCCTTCATACTGGCGAGCCTGCCAGGCGAGATCATAATCTCGCATCGCAACCCCGTCATGCGGCCGCGGTTCACGCGGTACGTTATCGGCAAGCCAGCTACGGCACTCCTCACGGAAAATCCTAAGTTCAGCGGATTCGACTATCTTCATTCAAAAAGCACCTTCAGCTCTCCAAGCGCGACCTTCATGGATGGGTTACGCGGCAACGAATCAAGCACGCGAATCTGTACAGGACGCTGATAAGCGAGCAACCTGTCCTGCAGAAATTCCAATAACTCTTTCTCGGACACGGAACGACCGGAGGCAAGCTCAACGGCGGCAACCGGCACTTCGCCCAGGCGATCATCGGGAATACCGATAGCTGCGGCGTCTGCCACGGCCGGATGATCACATAACGCGGAGACGATGGTGTCCGGCAAAATCTTGAAGCCGCTGCGATTGATTGCGGCATCCGCGCGCCCATGCAGGAAGAGAAAGCCGTCTTCGTCGATGTGAGCGAGATCGGTCGTGCGGATCCAGTCTGGCCCGATACGATCCACCTGCACTTCCAGCGCGCCTTCAGCCCCCGCCGCAACGAGCTCGCGCGTTTCTGGATCAACCACACGAAGCTGAGCATTGGGCACGGCCCGGCCGGCAGATCCACGCTTCGCTTCACCGAAATTGCGATAAAGGTCAGGCGTCCAGGCGGCCACGACACCGGCAAATTCTGTCGCACCGTAAGCAGGCATTACTGCGACGTTGAAGCGCTTTTCAAACTCGGCCTGCAATGCGGGATCAACCTTGCCGCCACCCACGCCGACGACTTCAAGGCTGGAGAGCCACTCCGCAGGAATGTCGCTATCCAGCATCATGCGAAACCCCGCTGGCGGCACAGCGCCGCGCGTCGGCCGAAAGTCTCGCACAAGCTGCGCCCATTCACGTGGTCGAAACTTTTCGAGCAGGATCAGCGGCTGACCGTTCAGCAAGGGCGGCAAGGCATAGCCCAGCCCCGATACATTGCCGAGCGGCGCGCACATGATCTGCGGGGATGAGCCTTCACTGCCCGCGTACATCGTCTTGCTGGCCACCAGTGTGATTGCCACGGTATTGCGGCTGAGAGCAATCTGCTTGGGCGCGCCCGTTGTGCCTGACGAAAGCAGTTCCAACGCAGTGCCCGGCGGAGGCTCAGCGTGTTCACCCGAACCTTGCGGGATCAGCACTTCAACCCGCGCCTGATCCTCACCATCGTCGACCGCAATTGCAGCACTGCCCGCTTCACGCGCAGCCGCCAGTGTCTCTTCAGTCCAATCCTCACGATCTGCGACGACCGCAGGACGACGCAAGCGCACGATGTCCGATGCCAGGCGCGTGGGCGTCTGCGCGGAATAGACCATCGTCAGCGGACGCCCCGCATCGAACGCGCCTGCCATCAGCGCAACATGGTGAGGCCGATTGCGAGCAACCAGCGCGATCGCACCATTTCCCGGTGCTGCGGCCAGGATCGCCTTCCCGCTCCGCGCCAGCCAACCGCGACTACGCCATTGCCCTGCAAAGAAAACAGCGTTCTCTTCGCCGCCGGTCAAAAGCCGTCCCGCTATGTCTGTGTTGGCAAGCTGCGACACGCAATCCTCTCAAATTCCCGTCCGGCTCAATCGACCATGCTGACTGGCTGTTGCTGAGCACTTACCCACAGCGGTGCCAGCGCGCAAGACGGTGAGGTATAATAAAGTGTCCTCTATTAGCGGATGAACTCTAGACACCGCCCCGAAACTTAGGCAAAGAGGATGCTCTATTGCACGATACGAGAGATGCTATGAGCGAACAAACCAAAGAAAAAGCGCAGGACGACGGCCTCGTCCGCAGCATGTTGACGGACGAATCGATTGATTTGATGCGTCAGCGCATCGGCTACCCCAACCCCACCGTACGCACTGGCTTCACGGATGAGCCGTGGAACACCATCGCTACCGCAGACGCGATGCGCCGCTTCTCGTACTGCATCGGTGACGACAACCCACTCTTCTGCGATCCTGAGTACGCGAAGAACACGCGCTGGGGTCAGACGATCGCTCCGCCCGCCTTTGAAAAGTCGATGGGCATCATGGGCAACGCCATCATCGAAGATCCCGAATGGGAAAAGGAAACCAGCAAAGCGCTTCGCGGCGTTCAGCTGTTCCACTCCGGCGGCGAAAACTTCTACTGGGCCCCGATCACCGAAGGCGTGAAGCTGTGGCGCTCACGTTATGTGAAGCAGGTTGACGTCAAGGAATCGGAATACGCTGGCCGCTCGGCTATCGTCACCAACGGCCTTTGCATGTGGGACGAAAACGACAAGGTCTACGTCGACGGCGTTGACTGGTTTGTTCACGCAGAACGCAAAAAGCGCGACGACTCTTCGAAGGACAAGTACGCCAAGGAAGAACCGGCGTTCTACACCGACGAAGAAATGAAGGAAATCGAGGACTGCTACGATAACGAATATCGTCGCGGCGCCGACACGCTGTACTACGAAGATGTCGTTGTCGGCTCATCACTGCCCAAGATGGTCAAAGGTCCTTTCCAGATCACCGACCTCATCAACATGCACATGGGCACCGGCTGGATTCTCTACGGCTGCTGGCCGAACCGTCTGGCCTATGAAGGCCGCAAGAAATTGCGCGGTTTCTACACCAAGGACGAATTCAACGCTTGGGACACGCTGCAGCGCGTCCACTGGGACAAGACCCTGGCCGAAAAGGTCGGCGTGAAGATGATGTACGACATTGGCGCTGTCCGTCAGTTCCATGTCAGCAACTATCTCACCAACTATGCGGGCGACGATGCGTTCATTCACCGCGTCAAGTTCGAATTCCGCCGCTTCAACTACACCGGCGACGTCACCTGGATGACGGGCGAAATCGTCGACAAGCGGGTCGATCCGAAGCTTGGTCCGGTCATCGAGGTCGTGATGCGCGGCACCAACCAGCGCGGCAACGACAACATCAACGCGACGTCGACCATCATGGTCGCCAGCCGCGAACATGGCCCGGTCAAGCTGCCTGAAACGCCGGCACCGACGCCGCACCGCCGCAAGACTCCGTAATCGGCGTAAATACCTGATCCTTTTAGGTCGGCCCGGCATCCCTGTCGGGCCGACTTTGGATTAACCAACCCAACCAGCAAGCGCCGAGAGAAATAGCGATGTCCGAAGCCATTGAATGGCTGCGCGAAGAATGCAGCGAACTGGAAGACTTTCTGCAGACCTTGTCCGATGAGGACTGGCAGCTGGTTACCGAATACAAAAACTGGACTGTCGCCGACGAAGTGATGCATCTGCATCAGATCGACAACTTCGGCGTCGTGGCAGTCACCAATCCTGACGGCTGGCCCGATTTCGTGAAGTCCGTTCGAGCCTATCAGGCTGAAGGCGCAACCCATTTCGACAAGGCGCGCGAGAACTGGGGCCATCTGGCTCCCGCAGAACTGCTTGCGCTGTGGAGCAAGGGCTGGCGCGATCTGATCTCAAAGCTTGAAGGCGTGCAAGGCGGCGGCAAGCTGCCCTGGTTCGGCCCTGATATGCGGCCGGAATCCTTCGCCGGCGCGCGTCAGATGGAAACCTGGGCGCATAGCCAGCGGATCTACGACGTTCTCGGCAAGACCCGTGAGCCTAAGGAACGCATCAAGGCAATCTGCGAACTGGGCGTGCGGACGCAAGGCTGGACCTTTGCCAACCGCAAGCTTGAACGCCCGCCCGTTGCGCGCGTGGAATTGACCTCCCCCTCCGGTGAACCGTGGGTGTGGAACCCTGACGCCGATGGTCTGGTAAAAGGCACCGCGCTCGATTTCGCGCTCGTTGTTGTACAGTCGCGAAACTATCTGGACACCGGATTGCAAACCGAGGGCGACAATGCCAGAGCCTGGATGGAAATCGCTCAGTGCTATGCCGGTGTGCCCGCCAATCCCCCTGCACCGGGGACACGGAAAGTTCCGGTCGACTGAGCTTAACTAAGTTCGGGAGTATTCATGTCTGAAGTAACGCTTAGCCGCCCTGTGGATCATGTCGCGGTGATCCGTATCGACCGTCCGCAAGCAATGAACGCGCTGAGTCTCGACGTTCGTGAACAGATCGCCAAGATCGTGCGTGAGCTTAATGATGATGACGATACCCGCGTCATCATCCTTACCGGTGGCGAAAAGGTGTTTGCTGCAGGTGCTGACATCGGCGAGCTTCGTCAGCGGACGGTGCTGGACAAGAAATTCCGCACGTCGCGCGTGGCGTGGGAAGCGCTGGAAGCCTGCCGCAAGCCGGTTATCGCTGCGGTAAATGGCTATGCTCTGGGCGGCGGCTGCGAACTGGCTCTGCATTGCGACATCATCATTGCCGGCGACCAGACCAAACTTGGCCAGCCCGAAATTCGCGTCGGCATTATGCCTGGTGCTGGCGGCACGCAGCGGTTCCTGCGCGCAACCGGCAAATTTGCCGCAATGCGTTACCTGCTGACCGGCGACCAGATTCCGGCACAGACCGCTTATGAAATTGGCTTAATCTCCGAAGTGGTGCCTGAAGCCGAAGTGCAGGATTACTGCCTGAAGCT
>JAZQRJ010000079.1:0-30200 GCA_045629505.1 Novosphingobium sp. | reverse complement strand
GTGTTGGTGGCGAGGTGGACGCCGCGGGCGAACAGTTCTTGCGCGTTGGGCGCCCGCTGCGACCGGGCAAGTGATAGCGCCAATGAATAGTCGCCATCGATATCCCAAACCGCTGCGCTCGACAGCGAAAGCGGCCGGTGGCGCACGGTGCGCTGCGTCGTTTCAATGGTCTGCCATTCATGCCGCGCGGCCAATTCCAGCCGCACCGGACCAACTGACAGCGTTTCCATCAGGAACAGCGCGGTATTGCTGGTATCACTTTGGGGCAGGAATGCTTCTGCACCAAGGGCGCTGAATCTGCTGTCCGAATGCTGCACTCCGAAGACGCCGCGTAGCCCGACAATGGGCTTGTGCGTCAGTTCAAAGCGTAGATCGTGTGCCTTGTTGATAAACGTAGTCGAAACTTCGCCGTGCTCGATTTCATCATGTGCGTAATCAGTGAAGGACAGGCGAAAACGTACTTTCTCTAAACCCGGCAGCGGATCGCGATATTCGCTGCGAATGTCGAAGCGCTCACTGCGTAGCTTAACTGTGGGCTCCTCATCATGGCCGTGCTCATCGTCGTGACCATGATCTTCCGCATGATCCGGATGCTCACCGCAGTGCAGATCGACGCCGTGGGCATGGCAGCCTTGAAATTCATGGCTGTGGCCGGGCAACCCATATTCGCTGCGCTGTCGCGTATAGGCGAGGCCGAGGTAACCGCCCGAGCCTATCCATGATCCCCCGAGCGTTACAGTGGATGTGTCGTTATAGGAGCCATCGACGCGCTGTTCGCCAAATCGGCTGGGCACGCGATAATCGTCCGAACTTCGGTGTACGCCTTCGGCTCGCAGTGCGAATGGTCCAGCCGATGCGGTAACGCCGCCGACCACAGATCGCTCGTTGTCCGCGCTGCCGAGCCGGCCTTCCGCAGCGCCGGCAAAGCCGCCTTCGGGATGGACAACAGGGATTTTATTATCCAGCAGGTTGATGGCCCCGCCAATTGCGCCGCCACCATAGAGCAGCGTTGCCGGGCCTCGCACCACCTCTATCCCGCGCAGCAGCAGCGGTTCTGCTGCCACTGCATGGTCGGGGGACACGGCTGAAGCGTCTTGCACGTTCGCGCCATCGCTCATCGCCTGAACGCGGGGCGAAGTCTGGCCGCGAATAACCGGGCGACCTGCACCACCTCCGAAATTCTCGAAACTGATGCCCGGTTGCCCGGCCAGCGTTTCAGCCAATGTGGCTTGGCGGCGGTGCAGAAGTTCATCACCAGAGAGCGCCACTACGGGCGTGGCAGTTTCATCCGCCGTATGTTCCAACGCCGATGCAGTCACCACGATGTCGCGATCGGCACTGTCTCCGCCCGGATCGGCAAAGGCCACCTGCGGGACGATAGCGGGGATGGATGCGGCGGCAGAGAGCAGGAAAACGCGGAAATTCACAAGCAGGCAGAACCTCTGTTACGAAGTTCAGTTCTATACGTGATGTTATATCATTTCTCAAGAGACGTCGCAGTGAAACGCCCGACCTTCGACAGAAAGCCGGGCGTCCTGGTTACGCCGCCTGTGTGAAACGGCCGCTGTTGAAGTCGTCAATGGCCTGTCGGATTTCTCCTTCCGAATTCATCACAAATGGGCCGTAGCCGACGATGGGTTCGTCAATCGGTTCGCCTGTGAGCACCAGAATGGTGGCGTCTCCATCGGCGTGCAGGGATACATTGCCGCCCTCCCGGCTGAGCAGCACCATTTCGGCTTCGCCCGCGGTCTGACCGCCGTTCACCGTGACATGCCCGGTCAGCACCACAAGCATCGCGGTGTGGCCTTCAGGCAGGTCCAGCGTCACATCGGCGTCACGATTTAGCTTCACGTCCCACACATTCATGGGTGTGAACGTGTTCGCAGGGCCTTTCTCACCAAGCACTTCACCAGCTATGATCCGCGCCGTTCCCGCTCCATCCAGTAGATCGACCACCGGAATATCGGCGGAGACGATCGCTTGATAACCGCCGGGGGCCATCTTGTCCTTGGCAGGCAAGTTGACCCACAGCTGCACCATGCGGAACGGGCCGCCAGTCTTTGCAAATCCGGGCGCATGATATTCTTCATGCACGATCCCACCCGCAGCCGTCATCCACTGGACATCGCCCGGGCCGATAATGCCGCCGTTGCCCGCGCTATCTTTGTGCTCAACCTCACCATCATAGACGATGGTGACGGTTTCAAACCCGCGATGAGGATGTTGGCCGACGCCGCGTCGGTCCGTAGTCGGCTCGAAATAGTGCGGCCCGGCATAGTCCATCAGCAGGAACGGGCTGATGTGCTGGCCAAGGGTGTTGTAGGAAAAGAGCGAGCGAACAGGAAATCCGTCGCCAACCCAGTGGCCGCTGTTGTTGCCATACCGGCCCAGTACCGTCTTGCCTGTGGTGGTGGTGGTCATTGTTTGTCTCCGAGGCGCTGATCCGTGTCGTCGCCTGTTGAGATCCCGATACCATCGCAACGATACAGGTTAAAGATTGCCCAATCCGACGCAGCATCCTAAAAATGCAACGATGCAGGATCTCAACGACCTCTATTATTTTGTGCAGGTCGTCGATCACGGTGGGTTCGCTGCGGCCGAGCGGGCCACTGGCCTGCAGAAATCCAAACTCAGCCGCCGGATTCAGCAGCTTGAGGATCGGCTGGCCGTGCGTCTGCTGAACCGTTCCTCGCGGCGGTTTTCCGTTACCGAGATTGGCCGGGAATATTACGATCGCTGCTTGGCTATGCTGGTGGAAGCGGAGGCTGCCGACCGGGTGATTGCGCAAGTGCGGGCAGAGCCGCGCGGGGTGATCCGGGTGGCCTGCCCGGTCACGTTGATAAACATTCAGTTCGGCGGGCTTTTTGCGGGTTTCCTTGCTGCCTATCCCGATGTTGAACTGCATCTGGAAAGCACAAACCGGCGTGTGGATGTGATTGCCGAGGGGTTCGACGTTGCCATTCGTGTGCGCTTCCCGCCGCTGGAGCCGAGCGATCTGGTAATGCGCCGGCTGGACACCAGTACGCACTGTCTGGTTGCCAGCCCGGCGTTGATGGCGGGTCGCACAATCATGTCGCCCGCGGATCTTGGCAGCCTGCCAAGCCTGGCTTCGGGACAAGCGCATGCAGGCTATCATTGGCAGCTCGAACATCCTGATGGCCGCACGGCAAGCGTGACGCATTCGCCCCGCCTGGTGACGGACGACATGACCGCGTTGCGCGAGGCTGCTCTGGCAGGAGTGGGAATCGTGCAATTGCCGACCATCCTCAGTGGGCCAGCGGTGAAGGCGGGTGAGCTAGTGCCTGTCCTTCCCGATTGGCGGCCGCCCGCAGGTATAGTGCACGCGGTCTTTCCTTCGCGCCGGGGCCTGCTGCCATCGGTGAGGGCGCTGCTCGATTTCCTTGCCGATCAATGCGCAGAGGCGCGAGCGCAGACGACAATTTAGCAGCAGGAATGGTGAATTGTCTGGTATGGGAAGAGCGCGTGATCCATTATAAAATGACGCTGCACGGAAGGGAATGCCATGATTTCGCACGCAAAGCGCCGCACCGCGTTGATGCTGACCGCGTGTCTTGCCGCCGGGTTGAGCGCGTGCACTCCCATTGAGCGTTCCGAGGCGGTTGCTCCAGCGATTGAGGCTCCCACAATGGCCCATGGTATTACCGGGACGCACTGGAAGTTGGTTGAACTGCTCGGTCAGCCGGTTCCCGCCTCCCATAAAGAGCCGTTCCTGATGCTGGACGCGCAAGATAACCGCGCTCACGGCGCAACGGGCTGCAATTCTTTTTCAGGAACCTACACGCTGGATGAGGCAACATTGCGCATTAGGTTCAGCCAGATTGCGATGACGCAGATGTTCTGTGAAGGCTCGATGGAAACGGAAAAAGCCTTCGTCGAAGTGCTGGAGCAGACCGACAACTACTCATTGCACGGCGATGAGATAACGCTCAACAAAGCACGCATGGCGCCGCTGGCCCGGTTTGAAGCCGTGCCGCACCCTTGAGCTTCCCAAGGGGCGGTGGTGGTAAAGGCCGGCTCCTGAGTTAGCTGGCGCGCTTGTCAAAGCCTAGCTGCAGTTCGCTAAGCCCGTTCATGAAGACCGAGCGGATCTGCCGCGGTTCAGAGAGTACTTGCAAGTTATCCATGCGGCTGGATATTTCGCGCAGCATCACTGTCAGGTTCATGCGGGCCTGATGAATGCCAAGGCAGAAATGCGCACCGCCACCGAACGTGCGATAGTTTCTGCGCGTCTTGACTGGCGCACGGTCGATATCAAACTCGTCCGGCCGGTCGAACAGCTCTGGGTCACGATTGGGAGAGCCCAGCAGGCAGATCATCTTTGCACCTTTGGCTATCTGCTCTCCCGCAAACTCAAGATCCTGCGTCGCGGTGCGGCGCATGTATATGACCGGGTTGTGATAGCGCAGGATCTCTTCCACTGCGTTCGGCACCAATGAGGGATCGTCCTGCATCCGACGATACTGGTCGGGGTGACGAGCAAACTCCGCCATTCCCCACGTCAGCGCATTACGCGTGGTGTCCAGCCCCCCCGCGATCAGGTTGGTGAAGAATGCGCCGAATTCCTTATCGGCGAGGCGGTGGCCATCCTTCTCGCTATTCAGCACCTCCATGGTGATGGTATCGCGTGGGTTGGCGCGATGATCGGCTGCCAGCGTCATTCCGAATGCGTCAAGCTCCGCTTTGGCGTCAAAACCGGATGAGCGCCCCTCGGTGTAGCGCGGATCATCGGCAAACAGCATCGCATTGGTCAGCCCGACAACGTGCTGCTCATCTTCCGGGCGCACGCCCAGCAGCATGAACATCACGCGCATCGGCAGGTGTATTGCCACTTCGCCCACGAACTCACACGAGCCTTTGTCGATCACTCGATCAATGATGTCGCGTGCCATTTCGCGCATGATCGGCTCACGCTCCTTCAGCATCGACGGTCGGAAGGCGTATTCCACCAGTGCCCGGTATTCGCGGTGCGCAGGGGGATCCATCAAATTGATGCTCATCCGTTTGGGATCGAGCAGGGCCGCTGGCATGTCGTCCAGCAAGGGGCCGCTCGTTGAGCTGAACAGATCCGGGTGGCCCAGAACGTAGTCGATGTCCTTCTGCTGGATAACCAACCAATGGCCGCCGGTGGCGTGCTGATCAGGCTCCCACAGAAGCCGGTGCTGCTCCCGCAATTCACGCATGCGATCATGCGGGATACCGTGGGCAAACGTTTCAAAATTCAGAAACGTTGGCTCCTGATACTGCAGCACTGTTCTTCTCCCGATATGCGATCCCCGGCCTATCACGTGCCGACCGGGGATTAGCGATGCGATGTCATTCGCTTTCAAGAAGCGATAACGCCCTCCAGGTATTCTACAATCGCTTCAAAACTCTCCGCCGATCCGGTCAATTCCGGATTACGCACAACTGCGACGTGTTCCATTTCTGGCACAACCAGCAGTCGTGACGAAATGCCAGCGGCCTGAAGCTTTTCGTGCAGGGAGACTGAATCGTCGCGCAGCGCCTCGCCCGCACCTACGTTGATGAAGGTTTTGGGGAACGTCGAAACATCACCGAAAAGTGGCGACGCGATAGGGTGCATCTGGTCGAAGCCCTGCAAATAAGTGTCAGAGGCGATTTTCGCCGAAGCTTCAGGAAACAGCATGTCTGTCGCCGCATTTTCGGTGAATGATCCGGCGGTGATCGTCATGTCCACCCACGGCGAGAGCAGCAGAGCGCCATCAATCTGGGGACCGTCATTAACGCCGCAATAGACCGCCAGTGCAGCAGCAAGTCCGCCTCCGGCAGAATCGCCACCGACGATGAGCGGGACCGATCCTTTGGTCCTCGCCACTTCCTCAAGCACTGCCAGCGCATCGTTGAAACCTGCGGGAAACGGGTTTTCCGGTGCAAGGCGATAGGAGGGGATCAGCACTTCGATGCCGCACTGCTCTACCAACCGCTCACCAAAGCGCGCATCGTTTTCAGGCGCACCAAGCCTGTATCCGCCGCCATGGAACAATAGCAGCGTAGCGCGCGGACTGCCGTTTGCGGGCGAAAGGCGCAACGTGCGCCGCCCGGCGATCGTTTCCTCCGCTACCGGGCCGACCGGGCCGGGAAGAAATCCTGCGGCCAGTGCCGCCGCCATTTGTCCGCGCCGTTCAGCCAGATCGGCAGGTGCCTCGCGACCCTCACGTTCTGCAGGTATCGTAATCGTAATGCTCATTCATCCTCCCCTGGCATGTCGCGGTTTGGGTGCGACAATTCCGTGCCCCTGCACGATTATGTGATCTTTCTAAACTCATCCAGCCCGTATTGGGAATTAGTACGGAGGTCCGACGAAATACTTTTGCAAAGGCAGTCTAGCGCGGTGAGGTGCCGTATGCCTCGGCAATCAATTTTCTGCTTTCTTCGCTAACCCAATCACGTTCGCCAACGTAACGCCAAACTTCCTTGCCTTGTGCGTCGTAGAGCACCGTGGTCGGCAAGGTGCCGGTGGCATAGTGAAACGAAAGATCGCTTTTCGGGTCGATCAGTGCGGGCAGTGCGGAAACGCCGCGCTCCTTCAGGAACTGCACGATCTTTTCAGGCGGGGCATTATCCTCGGCCACGGTGATGACCTTCAACCTCGCGCTTTCACCGCTGGCGATCTTGTCCAGCGTTGGCAGCTCGGCAATGCAGGGGGCGCACCAAGTCGCCCAAAGGTTGACCAGCAGCGGCTTGCCCGCAAGCGAGGGCAACGACACCTTGCCGCCATTCGCATCGTCAACGGTGAAGTCTGGAATTGGTTTGCCCTTGTGGCTGCGGTCCAGCGCGCCGGATGGCAGCGGAGCCGCTGTCTCAGGCTTTGGTTGCGCCGCGCTTTCGCTTTGCCTATCGCAGCCGCCTGCAATCAGCGCGCAGCCAAGGATTATCGGCTTGAGTGAACGTAACGCAACCAACGGGGAACCCTCCCATACCGAACCGGCCAATGCCGGGGCGGGTAACAAGATGTGGGGCGGACGTTTTGCGGGCGGTCCGTCCGCGATCATGCGTGAGATAAATGCCTCCATCCCCTTCGACAAGGCGCTTTGGCGGCAAGACATTGCCGCGTCCAAGGCCCACGTCACGATGTTGGGGGCGCAGGGTATCGTCTCTGCCGCCGATATGCAGGCGATTCTCGATGGCCTCGACCGCGTTGCCGCCGAATATGAGGCGAACGGTGTTCCTGAAGACTGGGACCTCGAAGACATACACATGACGACGGAAAGTCGTTTGGCCGAACTGATCGGTGCGGCGGCGGGCCGTCTGCACACAGCGCGCAGTCGTAACGACCAAGTGGCGACGGATTTTCGCCTGTGGGTGCGCGATGCGATGGATCAAGTCGATGTCGGGCTTGATGGGCTGCAAAAAGCACTGGTGGCCCGCGCGGGCGAACATGCGGAAAGCATCATGCCCGGCTTCACCCACCTGCAGACGGCGCAACCGGTGACACTAGGCCATCACCTCATGGCTTATTACGAGATGATCGCGCGCGATCGCTCGCGCTTTGCCGATGCCCGTAAACGGCTAAACAAGTGCCCGCTGGGGTCGGCGGCTTTGGCGGGAACCGGCTTTCCGATTGACCGGCAAATGACGGCCCAGGCGCTCGGCTTCGACGGGCCCACCAATAACAGCCTTGATGCGGTGTCGGACCGCGATTTCGCTCTCGATTATCTGCAGGCGGCAGCGCAATGTTCGCTGCACCTTTCGCGTCTTGCGGAAGAGTTCATCATCTGGGCCAGCCAGCCGTTCGGCTTTGTTCACCTGCCCGATGCGCTTTCCACCGGCAGTTCGATCATGCCGCAGAAAAAGAACCCGGATGCTGCGGAACTGGTGCGCGGCCATGCAGGCCGCATCGTCGGTTGCCTCACCGCATTGATGGTGACGATGAAGGGCCTCCCGCTCGCCTATTCCAAGGACATGCAGGACGATAAGCCGCCGGTGTTCGAAGCGGCTGGGCTGCTGGCGCTATCTATCGCAGCGATGACGGGCATGGTGGCGGAAACCACTTTCCGCACGGACCGGATGCGTCAGGCGGCGGAACTGGGCTATGCCACGGCGACGGACCTTGCTGACTGGTTGGTGCGCGAAGCGGACATTCCCTTCCGTGAGGCTCACCACATCACCGGCGAGGCTGTAAAGCTGGCAGAACAGCGTGGCCTTGCGCTTGATCAGCTTGATCTTTCTGATCTGCAGGCCATCGATTCACGGATCGACAATCGGGTTTATGCCGCTCTTTCCGTAACCGCATCTGTCGCAGCCAGGGCCAGCCACGGGGGGACGGCGCCGGTCGAAGTGCGCAAGCGCGTGGCGGATGCGCGGGCCGAACTGGGAATGGGAGACGCGTGATGCGTGCTGCACCGTTTGTTTTGATTGGGTTGGTCGCTGTGCTTTCGGGCTGCGGCAATCGTGCCGCGCTTGAGCCGCGCGAGGGCGCAAGCCTTCCACCCGCGCCTTATGGACGTGAGGAGCCGCTCAGCGCGGATGCGCTGCTACGCCCGCCGCCGCTGGCCGTGCCCGAGCGCAATGTGGAACTTCGTCGCCGCTCTGAAGAGCGCGAGAACGATCCCTTCGATCAGCCCCCGCCGGAGGATGATCGGGTCGAGCCTGCCCCGCCTGCCGTGGCAAATCCGGAATAAGGCAACATGGACCATTTCAATTATCGTGACGGGGTTCTCCATGCAGAGGACGTCCCGCTTACTGAGATCGCCGAAGCTGTCGGTACGCCGGTCTATGTTTATTCGCGCGCAACCCTGACCCGCCATGCTCAGGTGTTTCGCGATGCACTGTCTGCGGTTCTGCCGAAGCTGCACATTGCCTATGCGATGAAGGCCAACCCGAATCTCGCCGTGCTGAAGGTTCTGGCTGCGGAGGGATACGGCGCAGACATCGTTTCGGGCGGAGAGCTGGAACGCGCTCTGGCGGCGGGTATTCCGGCCAGTGACGTTGTATTTTCCGGCGTCGGTAAAGATGTTCGGGAACTGGCGCGCGGTGTTGAGGTCGGCATCGGCCAGTTTAATCTGGAGAGCGAGGAAGAGGGCGTAGAACTCGCCAGCATCGCTGCGAGCCTGGGAAAGCGCGCGGTGTGTGCATTGCGCGTCAATCCTGACGTCGACGCCAAAACCCACGCCAAGATTTCGACCGGCAAGTCTGACAACAAGTTCGGCGTTGCCTATGATGAGGCGGCCAGCATATTCGCCCGGCTTTCAGCGTTGGAAGGGTTGGAGATGCGGGGGCTGGCGGTTCACATCGGCAGCCAGATTTCCGATCTTGAGCCGTCGCGCCTTGCGTTCGGCAAGATGGGCGAACTGATGCGTGCGCTGCGTGCGCAGGGCTATGCCGTAACTCACATGGACCTCGGCGGCGGCCTTGGCGTGCCATACAAGACGGGTGATCAACTGCCATCTCCGGCAGACTATGCCGCCATGGTGGCCGAAGCGACGAATGGCTGGGATGCCACCATTATGTTTGAGCCGGGTCGAGTAATTGCCGGGAATTCAGGCGTGATGATCACTCGCGTGATTCGCGTGAAGAAGGGCGTTTCGGCGCCTTTCGTGGTGATCGATGCGGCGATGAACGATCTGGCGCGCCCCGCTCTTTACGATTCGTGGCATGATTTCCTTGCGATTCGGCCTTCGGGCAAGCGAATGACGGCAAACATTGTCGGTCCGATCTGCGAAAGTTCGGACACGTTTGCCATGGGCCGCGATATCGACGCGGTTGCAGCAGGCGATCTGGCGGTGTTCCGCACGGCAGGCGCCTATGGCGCGACCATGGCGAATACCTACAACAGCCGCCCGTTGGTGCCTGAAGTGATGGTGGATGGCAGCAAGTGGGCCGTCGTTGCTCAACGCGTGGAGCCGAGCGTGATCCTTGCGGCCGAATCCGTGCCCGACTGGCTGGAATAAGTGGTGATCGAATCGCTTCCCCTGTTCCACCGCATCGCCGGTCAGCCGGTTATCGTGGTGGGCGCGGGGGAGGCGGCAGAAGCCAAGCGGCGGCTAGTGGAGCGCGCCGGTGGCGCGGTGGTCCGCGACATTGAGCAGGGCATCGAGCAGGGGGCACGGCTGGCTTTCATCGCGCAGGAAAGCGAGGAATCCGCGCGGGCCGATGCCGATCGCTTACGCCGCGCAGGTGTGCTGGTGAACGCAGCAGACCGCCCAGACTTGTGCGATTTTACTGTTCCTTCGATCCTCGATCGCAGTCCCGTGCTGATCGCCATTGGGACGGGTGGTGCCTCTGCCGGGCTGGCGAAGGCATTGCGCCTGCGGCTTGAGCGAATCCTTCCGCAATCACTGGGGCGGCTGGCTCATGCGTTGGGCAAGGCGCGGACCGAATTGCGCAAACGTTGGCCGGATGCCGGAGATCGGCGTCGCGCGCTGGACGCGGCACTGGAGGAAGGCGGCGCGCTCGATCCCTTGCGTGAGGATAGTGCGGAGCATGTTGCCGTCTGGTTGGCGGCTGGTGATGCCATTGAAACGGCGCGGCAGATCGAGTTCGTGCTCACCAGCGACGATCCCGAAGACCTGACGCTGCGCCAGGCGCGGCTGCTCGGCTCCGCCGATTGCATCGCTCATGAGCCAGATGTGCCGGCCAGTGTGCTTAACCGGGCACGGGCAGACGCCGCGCGACAGGCAATTGGGAAGGGCGAGCAGCTGCGTTCAGCGCGCGGCCTTTTGATCGTTTTGAGACGTTGACCTGAAGCGCTAGAACGCAGCGCCGGCAAGGGCGTCGATAGCGCCTTGCAGAATCACGGCGGCAGCGGCCGAATCGATTCTCTCGGCCCGTTTTGCGCGGCTCATGTCCTGCCCGATCAGCCCGCGTTCGGCATCGGCGGTTGACCAGCGCTCGTCCCATAGCAGGATCGGCAGACCCAGCGCAGCAAGATTGGCTGAATAGGCGCGGCTAGACTGCACGCGCGGGCCTTCGCTGCCGTCCATATTGAGCGGCAGACCGATCACAATTCCGGCAACGCTGCGCTCTATAATAAGGCTTTGCAGCAACACCTTATCCGCCCCGAATTTGCCGCGTTTTAGCGTCTTTCCGGGAGAGGCAAAGCGCCAACCTGCATCGCACAGCGCAGTACCAATGGTCTTCGTGCCAAGATCGAGCGCGAGCAACACCCCGCCTTGGGGCAATTCCTGCCGAAAGACGTTCTTGTCCGTCGTAATCACCGCCCCGGGCCTTTCGCGCTCAATCGGTTTGCAAAATCCCCGCGCAAATTGCCCCAGAACAGCGTGATATCGAACAAGTGATAGTTGTTATCGGGCAGCACGAATGGCCCAAGTTTGAGGTCGGGCGCGTTGTCGATCGAAAGGAACCCGTCATCCCGGCAGCGCGCAGAAACCTTGCCGGGCTGCAACGTGCCCGTTTTTTCCCGAATTTGAGGGATCAGCGTTCCGGTGTTGGCCGATGCGGGCGCCTCGTTAGGTTCGAGCTTTTCCGCTGCGGCAAGCGTCGGTGCGGCGGTGGGCGCCCCCGTGGCGGAAAGCAGCGGCAGTACGCTCCTGCCGGTTAGCGGGTTGGTGCAAAGGAACGGCGATTCGCTCAACGGCTTCCCGTCCAACCCGTGCTGGCGGGCATAAGTGGAGAGCATCATCTTCGTATCCGCCGGTTGGGCAACGGAAAGCCAGCTGACGATGCAACCACGCTGCTCAGGCTCAGTGCAGGGGGCAAGGTCCATCTCGGGAATGTCGTGATCCAGCGAAATCGGCCAACCAATCAGGTAGGCAACGGCGATTCGCTTTGCGATCGGAGTACCGGCAATGCGCTCATGAATCAGGCGACGCAGGTGGAACGATCCCTGGCTATGCCCTGCCAGCACAATCGGACGATCCGGTGCGACCGTAGTGAGGAACACCTCAAACGCCTTCAGAACGTCGCTATACGCGAGATCCCGCGCCTCTTTTCCTTCCGGTTTGGACGTCAGAAATGCGCCCACTGTCGCCTGCCGGTATCGCGGAGCCCATATTTCCGCCGCTTTATTGAACGGGCTGGCCATACCTTTAACGAACAGGTTTGAACGATCGAGCGAAGGTTCATCGTTCACCGGAGCGTTCCAGTGGCCCTTGTCCCAATATGTCGTTGGATGCACGAAGAAGACTGCGGCGTTCACGGCGTCGCTATCGTCTGTGAAGCCGACGGGCAGCCATCGCGCGGGATCGGGCGTTTCCAGCGCGGGATGTGAGATCCACATCTTGGGGCTGGTATAGGATTCGGTGTAGGAAGCCGGCTGAGTGAAGGCGACCTCAGGCACAAAGGCCATTTCTGTAAGCTGTTGCGACCAGATGCGCAGGGCCAGCAATACGCCGAGGATGATAACCACCACACCGGCAATAAGGTAAAGAAATTTACGTGCCATTTGGTCAGGAAAGCTCCGGATTTTCGTCCTGATTCTTCTTTGCCGAACTTTCCAGCCAGACCTTGATCATGGCGACCAGCGGATCGGCAAAAAGGAGGCCCAGAATGCCAAACAGGACCCCCATTATCAGCTGCGCGCCGAGCACAAGGGCAGGGGGTAGATCAACCGTTTTGCGGGCGATCATCGGCACGATCAGATAACCGTCGATCGTCTGCACGACGCCGTACACGGCCACGGTGTAAAGCCCCATCTCCCAGCCGCCTGAAAACCCGACGAGCACCATCAGCAAGCCTGATATGATCGCGCCGATATTGGGCAAGAACGCCAGGATGCCGGTGATAAGGCCCAGCAGAGCCGCCATCGGTACGCCATAGATGGCTAATAAGCCCCACGTGGCCACGCCTTCCACCAGCATTCCCAGCAGGCGCCCGGCCAGCAATCGGCGCAGTGCCTCGCCCATTTGCACCGCGGTTGCTCGAAAGTGTTCCCGCCTGTCGACTGGCAGCATCCAGGCCACGCCCCGCTGGTATAGCCGTGGTTCGACCGCGAAATAGATGCCCAGTACGAGGATCATCACCAGCGTCGTAAATGCGCCAATGATGCCCCCTACCGCACGAGTAAACTGGCCCACGCCGCCCATGATCTGCTGGCCGAAGCCCTTCACGTCATCAATCTTGAGATCGAAGCCATGTCTCGATAACCAATTGATGGCCACTGTCGCCTGCTGCTCAATTGTTGCAGGCAGTTCGGCCGCCTGTTCGGAAATTTGGCTGCCCGCAAAGCGAGCTAGCCAGAGGAAAAACAGCACGGAAAGGAGAAGAACGATGGCTATGCGCCAGTTGCGGCCGATCTTGAAAACCCGGCCCAGCAGGCGTGCCCCGCCGTCTATCAGTGCAGCAAAAACGATGCCGCCAAAAATCACCAGCAATGAATGGGATAGCAGGACCACCAGCGCCAACAGCCCGGCCATGCCCAGCCAGATAAAGGCGCGGCGCGCCTCCAATCTTATTACGGGATCAGCAATGTCCGAAGGCCCCGGCTTGTTGAGATCGGCCTTAGATGCGCGATCGCCGTCTTCGTTCATTTCGCTGCCCCCTCCATGATAGTGGGGCGAAGCGTGGTCCAGGATCGGGCAGGGCGCAAGGCCTTCCACCACGTAAGCGGGTTCAGCGTCTGCGATCCATTGAGGGAGAAAGTGATAAACTCGGCACGCCCCCCTACGTCAGACAGGGGAACCGGGCCACCGAGCCCGTTTTCCATCAGCGGTACGCGGCTGTCGGCACTATGATCCCGATTGTCACCCATGAGGAAGACGTGATCCTTCGGCACAGTAAGCTCCTCCATGTTATCGAGCCGCTGATGCAGGTGATCGATAATCAGATAACTTGCGCCGTTGGGCATTGTTTCGCGCAACATGGGGAGCTGACAGACCTCGCGACCCGATGGCTCGCGCAGCTTCAGGCCGGGAAAGATATATCCATCGCAAGGTTGATCGGGATCGACGGGCAATTCGAGCGGCGGCTCCACTTCTTGAGGCACTGGCTCGCCGTTCAGGATGATCCGGCCGTTTTCCACCGCGATCCGGTCACCGGGGAGAGCAACAACTCGCTTGATCAGGTCTTCGCTTCGGTTGCGCGGCACAACGATCAGGATGTCGCCATATTCCGGCGTACTATCCATGATTCGCCACTCGCCCCGCGGCAGCAGGTGAAACGAGATAGATGACCAGTTCCAGCCAAACGGATATTTGCTGACAACCAGCCGGTCTCCCACCAGCAGGTTGGGCATCATCGACATGGAGGGGATGTAAAACGGCTTGGCGATGAAGCTGTGAAACGCCAGAACGGCCAGCAGCATCAGGGCCAGCCCGCGAAATTCCGCGAACCAGTCCAGCTTTTCCGAAACGTCTTGTGTCGAGGATATCTGCTTGTTCATTCCGTCTCTGTCCGATCCGGTCCGGCCGATACCGGCCTAGCCTCGATCACGACGAACGCCTGCGCCCATGGATAATCGTCGGTGAGCGTCAGATGAACGGTTGCTTCGTGACCCTCCGGCGTCAGCGCGGCTAGCCTTTCGGCCGCGCCGCCCGTCAAAGCCAACGTCGGTGCCCCGCTGCGTGCGTTCACCACGCCAATGTCCTTCATGAATACGCCCGCCCGAAAGCCTGTGCCCACCGCTTTCGAGAATGCTTCCTTGGCGGCGAATCGTTTGGCGTAAGTGGCTGCGGTCGTAAGTTCACGCCGCCGCGCCTTGTTGCGTTCGATGTCTGTAAACACGCGCTTCTCGAAGCGTTCGCCGAACCGGTCCAGCGATGCCTGGATGCGCTCTATGTTACATAAGTCGGAACCAAGGCCGATGATCATGATATGTCCTGCGTGTGTTGCGATGGCGGGGTGCCATCCAGGCTGTCTCGTCGCGATGTTACCGTGCAGCGTCCATCAATTCGCGCATTCGCCGCACACTTGCCTCCAGGCCGGTGAAGATCGCTTCGCCGATAAGATAGTGCCCAATGTTCAGCTCCCGCAGCTGCGGTATCGCCGCAATCGGCTGCACATTTTCATAGGTAAGGCCATGCCCGGCGTGCGGTTCGATTCCGTTGCGAGCGGCAAGCGCCGCCATGTCCGCGATTCGCTTGAGCTGTTCGGCACGATCGGCGCCGGTGGCATGAGCATATTCGCCGGTGTGCAGTTCTACGACTGGTGCTCCAAGCCGAATGGCAGCCTCGATCTGCTTTGGCTCGGGCGCAATGAACAGGCTGACGCGAATCCCGGCTTGGGTAAGCCTTGAAACAACCGGTGCTAACTGATTGTGCAGACCTGCGGCATCAAGGCCACCCTCGGTCGTCCGTTCTTCGCGTTTCTCTGGCACGATACATGCGGCGTGCGGCAAATGGCGCAGCGCAATCTCAAGCATTTCATCTGTTGCCGCCATTTCGAGGTTGAGCGGCAGGCCCGTCGCCTGCTGCACCCGTCTGAGATCATCGTCTTGGATATGACGGCGATCCTCGCGCAGATGCACAGTAATGCCATCGCCGCCGGCGGCCGAAACGATTTGCGCCGCGCGGACAGGATCGGGGTGATCGCCGCCGCGCGCATTGCGGATGGTTGCAACGTGATCGATGTTCACGCCCAGCCGGAGATTGGACGAATGCGGTGCAGTAGCCACGATATATAAGCCAGTCTTTTACGGTTGTGCCCGGCTGCCGGGCTTTACGGCCGGTGTCGATGCAAGCTCAGGCGGTAATTCGTCTGCTGCGTACGTCGGAAAGTTGATCTGGATGAGCGGATAGAACGGCACGCCCAGGTCCACTTCACCTGCCGAACGATCCACCAGCGCCGAGGCTGCAATAACGAGGCCGCCGGCTTTATGCACGGCATCAATCGCTTCTCGAGAGCTTTTGCCGGTCGTGACTACATCCTCGACCAGCAGAACCCTATCGCCCTGTTCCAGTTCAAAGCCGCGGCGAAACTCGAACGTGCCTTCTGGCCGTTCAACAAACAATGCGTCGATTTCAAGCGCGCGCCCCACTTCATGGCCGATAATCACGCCGCCCATGGCCGGAGAAACCACTTTATCGATCGATTTTCTCAGGTCGCGGGGCAACTTTCCGGCTAGGGCGATGGCTAGGCGCGACGCTCTTGCGGGATTCATAAGCACGCGCGCGCACTGCAGATAATACGCGCTGTGGCGCCCGGATGAGAGCAGAAAGTGCCCTTCTAACAATGCCTTACTTGCCCTGAATTCACTCAGAACTTCTTCGTCTTCCACGTTAGGAATGTCCCTTAATTGACCTGATTTATCTGCGTCTCGGCGGCCGATATAGGCCCGTAATCCAAATTTTCCCCTAGAGGCGCTTGAGACCTGCGGCAAGCGCGCGTATAGGCCCGGCGCATGGGGGGGCACCTTCCCATTCAGCCAGGCGGGACCATGAAGCCCCCGATGACGGAAGCGAAAGCATCAGGATATGAAACTCGGCAAGCACATCAGTGCCCTGCGCAACATCGTCAAGGTTCTGGGATTGAGCCTTGCGTTTATCGCTGCTCCCCAGGTCGCGCATGCGGCGGCCCCGGTTGCAGCACCTCAGGCTACCGTAACTGAAGCAGCGGCGGCGAATCCGGCTGCTGCGCAGGTCGCAACCGATAGCGCGGCCGCGACAGCTTATGAGCGCATGGCGCCGGTTGCTGGTAAAGGTATGCCCCACGATCGTGGCATCGGTCTGCAAGAACAATTCTCACCCTTGGGCGAATATGGTCGTTGGATCCACAATGGGGTCCTGATGCCTATCATCACCGTGATCACCATTTTCGTTCTCGTCCTGCTGATTTTGGTCGTTGTGCGTTATAACCGCCGCGCCAATCCGGTCGCATCACGCACCAGCCACAACACTGTGATCGAAGTGGTCTGGACACTTGTCCCGGTTCTCATCCTGGTGGGTGTCGCAGTTCCCTCCATCGATCTTCTGGCCAAGCAGTATAAGCCGGCTCCGGAAGAAGCCTTGACCATCAAGGTGACGGGCAATCAGTGGAACTGGAACTACGCCTATCCTGACAACGGTGAGTTTGAATTTGTTTCGAACATGCTCAACCTTCCGAACTATCCCACGATCAACAATGGCGTGCGCATGGTTGGCACCGATCCGAGCGATGGTCCGGAGCAGCTTGAAGTCGATAACCGACTCATCGTTCCGGCGGGTGAGCCGATCCGGTTGCAGGTTACCGCATCCGACGTGATCCACTCATTCGCAATTCCTTCGTTGTGGTTCAAGATCGACGCTGTTCCTGGTCGCATCAACGAGCGGGTTCTCCAGATCAACGAACCTGGCGTATATTATGGTCAGTGTTCCGAACTTTGCGGGGCCAAGCACGCCTATATGCCAATCGCGATTGAGGCTTTGCCGCGCGATAAGTTCAACGCGTGGGTTCTTTCTCAGCCGGGAGGAAAGATTGATGGTCAGCCCGAACCGGCTGCTGCTCCTGCTGCAGCAGCTCCCGTCGCCGCAGCTTCTGCTGTTGCTGCTCCAGCTGCAACGGGCGTTCCCGCAACATCTTCTCCGGCTAACTAAGCCTAAGCCCGAAATTAAAGACAGGGTCTAACTAGTCATGGCAACAATCGCCCCCGAGAACTACCAAGGTCACGTTGGTGATCACGTGCATCACGACGATCATGATCATAAGCCGGCGTTTTTCGCCCGTTGGTTCATGTCGACCAACCACAAGGACATCGGCACGATGTACCTGATCTTCGCGGTTATCGCGGGGATCATTGGGGGTGCCATTTCCGGCATGATGCGTCTGGAGCTCGCGGCGCCGGGCATCCAGTATATGGATACGTTCGCGAGGCTTCTTGGCAACGCCAACCCTGACTTTAACACCACGCTGAACACCTGGAACGTGCTGATTACCGCGCACGGCCTTATCATGGTGTTCTTCATGGTTATGCCGGCGCTGATTGGCGGCTTTGGCAACTGGTTCGTGCCTCTGATGATTGGCGCGCCAGACATGGCATTCCCGCGCATGAACAATATTTCGTTCTGGCTGACGGTGGCCGGCTTCTGTTCGCTGATGATCTCGACATTTGTGCCGGGCGGCATGGGCAAGGGCGCGGCAACGGGCTGGACGGTCTACGCTCCACTTTCGACTTACGGATCTCAAGGTCCCGCAGCCGACTTCGCGATCTTCGCTTTGCACCTTGCTGGCGCTGGTTCGATTATGGGCGCGATCAACTTCATCACGACAATCTTCAACATGCGTGCGCAGGGCATGACGATCCACAAGATGCCTTTGTTCGTGTGGTCGATGCTCGTTACCGCATTCCTGCTCTTGCTTGCGCTGCCAGTTCTGGCTGCAGCCATCACGATGCTGGTCACCGACCGTAACTTCGGAACGACGTTCTTCGATCCGGCTGGCGGCGGTGATCCGCTACTTTACCAGCACTTGTTCTGGTTCTTCGGCCACCCCGAAGTTTACATCATGATTCTTCCCGGTTTCGGGCTGATCAGCCACATCATTTCCACCTTCTCGCGCAAGCCTGTCTTCGGCTATCTCGGTATGGCCTACGCCATGGTCGCAATTGGCGTCGTCGGCTTCATCGTGTGGGCCCACCACATGTATACCGTCGGCCTTTCGGTTGACGTGAAGATGTACTTCACTGCGGCGACCATGGTTATTGCAGTCCCGACGGGCATCAAGATCTTCTCTTGGATCGCGACGATGTGGGGCGGTTCCATGGAGTTCAAGTCTCCGATGGTCTGGGCGCTTGGCTTCATTTTCCTCTTCACGGTTGGCGGTGTTACCGGCGTGGTGTTGGCAAACGGCGGCGTCGATGATGTGCTGCACGATACGTACTACGTTGTTGCACACTTCCACTACGTTCTGTCGCTGGGTGCCGTTACCGCGCTGTTCGCCGGTTTCTATTACTGGTTCCCGAAGATGAGCGGCCGGATGCACTCCGAATTCCTCGCTCACCTGCACTTCTGGGTGTTCTTTGTGGGCGTGAACCTGATCTTCTTCCCGATGCATTTCCTCGGGTTGCAGGGCATGCCGCGTCGTTACCCTGATTACACCGCAGCCTTTGAATACTGGAACCACATTGCCACGGTAGGCTACATGATTATGGCCGCATCGTTGGTTATCTGGTTCGTGAACATCATCTATGCCTTCACTGCCGGCAAAAAGGCCGAGGGTAACTATTGGGGTGAAGGTGCAACGACCCTGGAATGGACGCTGTCCAGCCCACCGCCCTTCCACCAGTATGAAACCCTGCCGGTGATTGACGACAAGGGTCACCACTAAGAGACCATCATGGCGCGGTTCCGCACGGTTTTGCTCCGACGCAGGACCATGCGGGCCGCGCTTGAATGGCGACCTTCGGTAATTCGAACCTCGCCATTGCCGGAGCCTCGTCCTATGTTGAATGCGATGAAAACCGGCACTGCAACAGAACTACCGACCGATTGGCGTGATTTTCTCGCGCTGACGAAGCCCCGCGTGATGAGCTTGGTGATCTTCACCGGGCTCTGTGGCTTGCTTGCTGCGCCAGAGCGAATCGCTCCCGTGCTTGGTTTTACCGCGATCCTTTGCATCGCCATCGGGGCCGGGGGTTCCGCTGCCCTCAATCAGTGGTGGGAAGCCGATATTGATG
The DNA here is from genome assembly GCA_045629505.1 of Novosphingobium sp. GTDB lineage: Bacteria > Pseudomonadota > Alphaproteobacteria > Sphingomonadales > Sphingomonadaceae > Novosphingobium. The sequence goes on along the minus strand of JAZQRJ010000079.1, from coordinate 10,678 downwards.
CAGGGATGCGTCGTACATCCTCGCGTCCTTTGCCTGCGGGTCGCATGGCTCCGGTAAATGCGCGCGATTTCGGCGTTGCGCTTTCTGTTGGTTCCGTTTTGTTGATGGGCTTGGCAATTGGTTGGCTGGCCGCTGGAATCCTTGCAATTTCGATAGTCTATTACGCTGTCGTTTATACGATTTGGCTGAAGCCGCGCACCCCGCAGAACATCGTGATAGGTGGTGGTGCTGGAGCGTTTCCGCCGTTGATCGGTTGGGTCGCGGCGACGGGCGAAATCACGTGGATGCCTATCGTTCTGTTCGCCATCATTTTCTTTTGGACGCCCCCCCACTTCTGGGCGCTCGCGCTGTTCGTTAAGAGCGATTACGCCAAGGTCGGTATTCCGATGATGCCAGTGGTTGCAGGGGAGCAATCAACGCGTCGGCAAATCCTTGCTTATGCCATTCTTCTGCTTCCGCTCAGTCTGGTGCCTTGGATATTCGGTGGTACTGGCCCGATCTATGGTATTGCTGCTCTACTGCTTTCAACGGGTTTCTTGGTGCTTTCCATCCGCGTCGCCATCCGCACGGCTGCGATGGAGGAAGATTCCATGAAGCCGGAAAAGCAGCTTTTCGGTTATTCGGTAATCTATCTTTTTGCACTTTTTGCGATGCTGGTGGCCGATCGTTTGATCATGGCGTAAAAGGCAAGCTATGAACGACAAAACTCCTCCCGATCCCGATCGCATTCGTCGCAGCCGCAATCGCGTGCTCGCTTTGGCTTTGTTCGCGTTTGTAGTGCTGGTGTACTTTATTTCGATCGCGAAAATAGGAGATTCTTAATGAGCGCGGTGAGCGTCCAAAGCAGAAACCGTCGGACGGGGCTAATTGCCCTTGGCGCTGCTTTGGGGATGCTGGGGCTCGGGTATGCCTCCGTTCCGCTCTATCGCTTATTTTGTCAGGTTACTGGCTTCAACGGCATGACTCAGCGGGCAACCGAGGCTGAAGCCGCTTCGGTGCAAACAGCTACGAAGACGATTTCGGTGCGCTTTGATGGCAACGTAGATCGCGGATTTCCATGGGAGTTCAAACCGCTTCAAATCACCGACACGGTGGCAATCGGGGCGCGGGACATGGCAATCTACCATGCGAAAAACATGTCTGAAAGTCCGATAACCGGATCGGCGACATACAACGTAGAGCCGGCCTATGTCGGCAAATATTTCAACAAGATACAGTGCTTCTGCTTCACCGAACAGACGTTACTTCCTGGACAGGAAGTGCGCATGCCGGTGCTCTACTACATTGATCCTGCGATCCTGGATGATCCTCAGGCCAAAGATGTGGAGCAGATCACCCTCAGTTATACTTTCCACGCCAAGCCGGGTGCGCCAGCAAATGCACTGGACCGGACCGGATCGGGGAGTTAAGGGCGTTGCCGAACGTACAGCGGCAGGGGTCGCTGTAACGACTGCAAATCTAGGAATTCAAGGACTACGGGGCATCATGGCCGGAACCAAGAATCACGATTATCACATCCTGCCGCCTGATATCTGGCCGATGTTTGGTGCGTTTTCCGCACTGACGATGACTAGCGGTTTGGTGTTGTTCATGCACGACATGGCCGGCGGCCCATTCGTTTTGGGTCTCGGCATCGCTGCCTTGATCGCAACATTTTACAGCTGGTTCTCGAATATCATTAAGGAAGCTGAAGAGGGGCATCATACCCCCGTGGTGCAGCTTCACCTGCGCTATGGCATGATCCTGTTCATCGCTTCCGAAGTCATGTTTTTCGTTGGCTGGTTCTGGGCATTCTTTGATTTCTCGCTGTTTCCGAGTGAGCTCGCGGAAGTGGTTGGGGGGCAATTCCCGCCTAAGGGGATTGAAGCAGTCATTGATCCGTTCAATCTGCCCCTTCTGAATACTCTGATCCTGCTATGCTCGGGTACGACGCTGACATGGGCGCACCATTCGTTGATCCACGGGGATCGTGAGAGTGCCAAGCAGGGTCTGTGGCTGACCGTTATTCTGGGCGTGCTGTTCTCGGCCATTCAGGCTTACGAATACATGCATGCTCCGTTCGCGTTCGGCGGAAATACCTATAGCTCGGCGTTCTACATGGCCACCGGCTTTCACGGGTTCCACGTTATCGTCGGTACGATCTTCCTGATCGTGTGCCTGCGCCGACTCTATGCCGGCCAGTTCACGCCGCGCCAGCATTTCGGTTTTGAAGCAGCTGCGTGGTACTGGCACTTCGTTGACGTTGTCTGGCTGTTCCTCTTCGTTAGTATTTATGTTTGGGGTAGCTGGGGCGCACCGACGCACTAATGGTCAATTCCGTTTCCGGAACCGAGGGGCAGCCTGGCTTGGCCAGGGCTGCCCTTCTTGGTTTATGCCCTCGATGTGGTAAGCGCACGCTGTTCGACGGTGTGGCCCAATTCGCGACGCAGTGCAGCGGCTGCAAGCTGGACTTCTCGCGATTCAATGTCGGTGATGGCCCTGCGGCGTTTCTTACGCTGATCATAGGTGCATTGATCGTTGGGCTGGCGCTTTGGCTTGAACTGGCGTGGCATCCTCCTTTCTGGGTGCATGTGTTTTTGTGGGTGCCGTTCACCGCGATTGCCGTAATATGGGGTCTTCGTGCTGGTAAGGCGGCGCTGGTTGCGGCTGAATATGCCCGTGATGCCCGCGAAGCAGGGGGCGGCGACGTTCGCGACGAATGATTCGCAGACTTCCTCTTATCCCTACGGTTTTGGTGTTGGCGGCGGTGGCTACCATGATCGCGCTGGGCATCTGGCAACTTGGTCGTGGTGCCGAGAAGGCGCATCTGTTGTCGGCATACCGGGCTGCGGCACACAATGAAGCTCTGGTCCCATTCCCGCAAAGTGAGGGGCAGGCGCGTGATCTTCTCTATCGCCGATCTGTGCTGGAATGTGAGGGGGCTTCCGACGTCTCTGCGATCGCAGGGCGAAGTGCCTCTGGTCAAAGCGGATGGGCCATAACCGCACGGTGCGGGGGTGCGGCCGGCCCGTTGGTTGTGCTTGGTTGGTCGCAGCAGCCTGTGGCGCCGGTATGGCGCGGTGGCGCGGTTACGGGTGTGGTCGCCTCGGGACCCCGTCTGGTGGCAGATCCGCCGCTTGCCGGGCTCGAACCAAACGCGAAGCCTGATCCGTCAGAACTGCCGGACAATCATTTTGGCTACGCCATGCAATGGTTTATTTTCGCGGCAGCGGCCGCGGTGGTTTATCTGCTGGCCTTGCGCAAGCGCCTGTCCGGCAACTGAACCGGCGCAGCCCTAAACATACATCCCCTCCCGCAAGTTGATCCCGTGCTCCAGCCACATCTTGAGCGCGCACAGCATTTGCGACCAGCCTTGGCAATTGCCGTATGAGGCCTCCAGCCCGCCCTGATTTTCCCGCCAGCCTTCTTCGGCGATCTCCACCATGGTGCGGCCGTCTTCCAGTGCCTTGAATATCATCGTGACGGTGGTGCGGTATGCGGCCGTTGCCCATCCGGGGCGGCCCGAATCCTCAAGGTTGGGCGCTTCGCCGTCGCCCGCATCCCATTCCAGAACGATCCGCTGATTGGGCACGACTTCAATTACATAGACCGGGAATGCGCCGGGAAAGTCGTGGAAGTCCCACGATACGGTTGTGCCCGCTTCCAGCCGCCCCTTCGCGCCGCCGGTGGTGAAATAGCGCGATAGCGTATTGGGGTTTGCCACCGCTTCGAACACTTCTTCAACCGGTTTGGCGATTCGAGCGGCGACCCGGAATTTCAGTTCCATGGCGATTCTCCTGCTTGCTCCTCGCTGCATAGTGTTATAAAAATATAACATGTTAAGCGATACTGCACTCGACCGGGTATTCAAGGCGCTGGCCAATCCACTGCGCCGTCGCATTTGCGATGAACTCAAGGTCCGTCCGCTAACGACCTCCCAGTTGTGCGACTGCCTGCCGCAGCTCGATCGTTGCACGGTGATGCAGCACATCGGCGTGCTGGAACGCGCCGGGCTTGTGATCGCGGTGCGCAAGGGGCGGGAGCGGTTCAATCATCTTGATGCCATGCCGATACAGGCGATTCACGAACGCTGGATTGGCCCGCATGCCGCTCAGGCTGCGGCCGGGCTGCACCGTCTGCAGCAGGCGCTGGAAGGGGAAGAGAGCCGCGTGACAACGCAGAGCTGAACGCCGATCTTGCCACGCCGCAACTGGGGGTCTAACCGCCGGCCACATGGAATATATCAGCACTCGCGGAACCGCGCCGACGCTCGATTTCGAAGGCGCGACTCTTGCCGGCCTTGCTTCGGACGGTGGCCTCTACGTCCCTGCGCAATGGCCGACGTTCACTGAGGCGGAGATCGCCAGTTGGGCAGGCCTGCCTTACGCGGAATTGGCCGCGAAGGTGATGGCGCCTTTCGTCGGCTCCTCTTTGACGTACGAACGGCTGCTGGAACTTGCTACGCAGGCCTATGGGCGTTTTGCACACAAGGCAGTGACGCCCTTGGTCCAGCTTGATGAGCAGAACTGGCTTCTGGAGTTGTTCCACGGTCCGACACTGGCCTTCAAGGACGTGGCACTACAACTTCTGGGTCTGTTGTTCGAAGAATTCCTTGGCCGTTCTGAGCGGAACCTGACGATTGTCGGCGCGACCTCAGGTGACACTGGGTCGGCCGCGATTGATGCCGTGGCCGGCCGGCACAACGTCACAATTTTCATGCTCCATCCCAACGGTCGGGTCAGCGACGTGCAGCGTCGCCAGATGACAACTGTGCTTGCTCCCAACGTTCACAACATCGCCATCGATGGCAGCTTTGACGATGCGCAGGCGATGGTGAAGCGCATGTTCAACGATACCGCGATGACCGATCGCTTCGCTATCGGGGCGGTCAACTCGATCAACTGGGCGCGACTGATGGCGCAGGTCGTCTATTACTTCGCCAGCGCGCTGCAGTTGGGGGCGCCTCATCGAGAAGTGGCGTTTTCCGTCCCGACGGGGAATTTCGGCGATGTTTTTGCCGGGTATGTGGCGGCCAAGATGGGCCTGCCGGTGGCAAACCTGCTGGTGGCGACCAACGCGAACGACATTCTCCACCGTGCGCTGTCGAGCGGGGATTATTCGACCGGAACGGTCACGCCTACGGCGGCGCCTTCGATGGATATTCAGGTGTCATCGAACTTTGAGCGCCTGCTGTTCGATCTGGGCGGGCGCGATGGTGCGGCGCTGGCCGAACAGATGCGCTCGTTTGAAGCTAATCGCGCAATGCAGCTTACCAATGCGCAGGCGCAAGGTGCCTCCGCGCTGTTCGCCAGCGCGCGCGCTGATAGCGACGACATGAATGCCGCGATTCGCTGGGCGTGGGAAAATTGCGAGCAGTTGATCGATCCGCACACTGCTTGCGGGATTCACGCGGCGCTCAATTCCGGGATTGATCGCAAGGTGCCGATCGTCACGTTGGCAACGGCGCATCCCGCCAAATTCAACGATCCCGTTGAGCGTGCAACCGGGCAGAAGCCGGCGCTGCCGGATCGCGTTGGCGACCTGTTCGACCTTGAGGAACGCTTTGAGCAATTGCCGGGCGATTACGATGCCATCGCCGATTACGTGGCTCAACACGCCACGCCAAGGATCTGATGGCACAGCTCGTCCGTGAACCTGCCATCCTGCAAGGCGCGGGATGGGATGATTATGGCCTGATCGATTCGGGCCATGGTCGTAAGTTTGAACGGTACGGCCCGTTTAGATTCATCCGGCCTGAGCCGCAGGCACTTTGGAGTCCACGCCTGCCGGATTGGGACGCGCATGGGGAGTTCGTGCCCGGTTCGGACGAGGATGGCGGCGGGCGCTGGCAGTTTTTTCGCGATGTCCCACGCGAGGGCTGGCCGCTGGGCTGGCGCGAAGTGCGCTTCACCGCGCAGTGCACACCGTTTCGCCATCTCGGTTTTTTCCCCGATATGGCCCCGGTGTGGGACTGGATGCACGGCATGCTGCAGGGCAAGGCTGACGCTTCAGCGCTCAACCTCTTTGGCTATACCGGAGTGGGTTCGCTGTCGCTTTCCCGCAGCGGAGCGGTAACGCATGTCGATGCTTCGAAGAAATCGGTAGCGCAGGCGCGTGCCAACGCCGTGTTGTCGGACATGGCAGAGCTGCCCATCCGTTGGCTGATCGACGATGCAGCCAAATTCGCCGCGCGCGAAGTGCGGCGCGGAAAGCGTTATGACGGAATAATCCTTGATCCACCCAAGTTCGGGCGTGGCCCTGATGGTGAAGTGTGGCGCTTGGAGGAGCACTTGCCCGCCATCATCGCGGATTGCCGCAAGTTGCTCGATACCGAAAGTCGATTCCTGTTCCTCACCGTCTACGCGGTGCGCATGTCATCGCTGGCACTGGCAGGACTTCTGGCGGAGCATTTCGCCGGATTGCCGGGGCAGATCGAGCATGGGGAGCTGGCGGTGAGTGAGGAAGGAGAGGGCGCGCGCTTGTTGCCCACTGCAATCTTCGCGCGTTGGGCAAATCCGGGCTAAAGGCGCGCCATGACCGATTCGCTTATCCTTGAAGTCGCCGATCTCGAAACCGATGTCCTCACCGGGATCTATTCCGAAGAGACGGGCAAACCACAGCCGCTGCGCATTACGATCACGGCGCGTCTGAAGCCGTCTGATCATTATTCGCCCGATACTCCGCTGTCCGCCAGCAAGAACTACATGGACTTGAAGTTCTCGGCGACCGAAGCGCTGCCGCAAGGCGTCCACTTCAAGCTGATCGAGGCGGTGGCCGATCACATCTGCGATACGCTCTTCCTTCAGGATGACCGCGTGGAAGCTGTCACCGTGAAGATCGTGAAACTGGCGATCAGCGAAAATGGTGAAAAGATTGGCATGACCCTGCATCGGGAACGCCGCGGATGACGTTGCTGCGTGTCGGGCCTTTGCCGGAAGGCGCGCTCGATGCAGCGGCTGTGTTTCATTCCGAAATACTGCCCAAGGCGCGTGCCGAACTGGCCAGCGGGCCGGATCATCTGGTGCTGATTTTCGATCCCGCCGATCAGGAACATCGCGGTTGGCGCTTGGCCGTTGTGCAGGATCTGGCGCGTGAATATGCGCCGCTTAGGGTCAATGCGCTGGTAAGTGACGATGAAACGGCGATTGCGGCGGCAGCTGAATACTGCGCCGATGCCCCCGGTTTTACCGGGCAGCTACTTGTGCTTGATGGAAAGGGTGTTGGCGGGTTACTATCTTATCCAGCATGAGCAACATGGCCCCCCTTGTCGATCAGTTCGCCCGGCGCATCACCTATTTGCGCCTTTCGGTGACAGACCGATGCGATTTGCGGTGTGCCTATTGCATGCCGGAGCGCATGACTTTTCTGCCCCGTGCAGAGGTGCTGACGCTTGAAGAACTGCACCGCATGGCGCTGGGCTTTATTGCGCGGGGTATCACCAAGATCAGGCTGACCGGCGGTGAACCGCTGGTGCGTCGTGACATGATCGAACTCGTCCGGGCGCTGGGGCGCAAGCTGGGCGATGGTCTTGAAGAGCTGACGATGACAACCAACGGCACCCGCCTTGCGGAGTTTGCCGATGGGCTGGCTGACGCCGGGATCAGGCGGATAAACATTTCGCTCGATACGCTGGATCGGGAAACCTTTGCGAAGCTGGCGCGTCGCGATGCGCTGCCCCAAGTGCTGGAAGGGATTGCCGCCGCCAAAGCAGCGGGCCTGCAGGTCAAGATCAACACCGTGGCGCTCAAAGGCGTGAACGAGCAGGAAATCCCGCAAATCATTGAATGGGCGCACGAGCATGGCCTTGATTCGACGCTGATCGAAGTGATGCCTTTGGGGGACGTCGAGGAAGATCGCGTCGATCATTATCTGCCGCTTTCAGTCGTGCGCGAAAATCTGGAGCGCCTGTGGACGCTTGACCCCAGCGATCACCGCACGGGAGGCCCGGCGCGCTATTTCGACATTGCTGAAACGGGCGGCAGGCTTGGCCTAATCACGCCGCTCACCAACAATTTTTGTGAAGGATGCAACCGCATTCGGGTGACGGCCACTGGCCAGCTCTACGCCTGCCTGGGCGGTAGCGAGCGTGTGGATTTGCGCGAAGCGATGCGGTCTGAAGATCCCGATGCAGCCCTGTCTGCCGGGCTGGACCTTGCCATGCGCATCAAGCCGGAGCGTCACCACTTTGAGATCGGCAAGCGGGGCGGTGCTCCTGCTCTGGCCCGACATATGTCGATGACGGGCGGCTGAACCCATGGCGTTGAAACTGGTGTTTCTGGGGCGGTTGCAAGACGCTGCCGGAACAGCGGAGCGCGAGGTTGAGGCGGTTGCATCGCTGAATGCGTTGTACAGCACTCTGGATGCCGGGTTGGCAGAGGTTTTGTCGGGCGAGAAGGTGAAGATCGCCCTGAACGGGCATATCGTTGTCGACCGTGCTGCTTGTGCGCTGAGCGACGGGGATGAGATCGCCTTCCTTCCGCCAGTCAGCGGAGGCTGACGCGATGGCCGACGTGCGCCTGCTAGAGGAGGCATTCGATCCCGCCACCGAAACGGAGCGATTTGCGGCAGCGCATGGGGAAGCAGGCGGAATAGCCACTTTCATCGGCAAAGTGCGGCCGTCAGGTGGCGTCGAGGCGCTTGAGCTTTCCCACTACGCGCCGCTGACGCTTTCGGGCATGGAAGCTCTCGCCTGTGAAGCTGAACGCCGCTGGGACATTATGGGCATTTCTATAATCCATCGAACCGGCGTCATGCTACGGGGCGAATCGATTGTTTTCGTGGCCGCGGCTTCTCGGCATCGGCGCGATGCAATCGACGCGGTAGATTTCACGATGGACCATCTGAAGAGCCAGAGCTGGTTCTGGAAGCGGGAAAAACGCGCGGATGGCTGGCACTGGATCGAACCGCGCGAACAGGATCATGCCGATCTGAAGCGTTGGCGTGATTCGGAGCCAGAAGCCTAGCTGGTGATTTGGCTCGATAGTCGGGCAATCATCCGATTCTCTTCGTCAACCCAAGCGCCGATCTGCTGGCGCGCAGCGTCCAGGGCGAGTGCAGTCGGGGAAGGCTCGTCCGGGAATGCCGTACGTTCGTCCGCGAAAAGCTCGTCCAGATCGGCCAGTGCAATCATCGCCGTGCTGCGTAGCGCCTGCAGATGGGCAATGGCGACCTGCGAATCGATCCAACGATCTGCCGGGGCACGGGTGCCACGCGCGGCGGCGACTGTTCGCGAGGCATCGCTTGCGTGATTCTGGAACGTGGTGTGGGACGTCTTTGCCTGCGCAACGAGTCGGGTGATACGTTGATCAAGCGCTTCGCTGACAGGCGGTGCGATGGGCTTCGGCGTTTCCGGAATTGCTGGCTGCGCCGTGCCGCTCACTCGCTCAACATCGCGGATAGCGAGCGATGGATAGCCGCCTGCGCCTGAACAAGCCGAAAGAAGCAGAAGCGCCGATGACGCCCACAAAATGGAGGTTGTCCGGTTCATGTTCTGTCATCTAGCATGGCCGGGGCCGAAGGCGAGAGCCGATAGCGCGGCAATTGAAAATTGGCCCGGTTTTGGTAATTTGAGCGTGATCCGAGGTTGACAGTTCGGGGGGCTTGGACTAACCGCACCACTCTTTCCGGTACCCCGCGATGTGGGGTGTCCGGCATGTCGCTCGGCGGAAACCGAATGAACGGTTCTCTGCGGTCGGTGCGGCTTGAGTTTGGAAACACAGGTAAGGGCACCATGTTCGCAGTAGTGCGCACGGGCGGCAAGCAGTATCGGGTTGCCGCCGGAGATAAAATCGCGGTTGAAAAGCTGGCTGGTGAAGCTGGTGACAAGATCACGCTGAGCGACGTTTTGATCGCGGGTGAGGACGGCAATGTTGCTGATGCCTCGAAGGTTTCGGTATCTGCTGAAATCATCGCGCAGGACCGGGCTGAGAAGGTCACGATTTTCAAGAAGCGTCGCCGCCATAATTATCGCCGCAAGATGGGCCATCGTCAGTCCATCACATTGCTGCGCATCCTTGCCGTTGGCGCTGAATAAGATCTTCGGAGTAGTTCGAGATGGCACATAAGAAAGCAGGCGGCTCGTCGCGTAACGGTCGCGATTCGCAGAGCAAGCGCCTTGGCGTGAAGAAGTTCGGTGGTGAATCCGTGATTGGTGGCAACATCATCATTCGCCAGCGCGGCACGCGCGTCTATCCGGGCGTCAATGTCGGCATGGGCAAGGATCACACTTTGTTTGCGCTCGGCGAAGGTCGCGTGCGTTTCCACAAGGGCAAACTTGGCCGCAAGTTCGTCTCTGTGGACGTGATGGCAGAAGCCGCAGAATAAGCGGATGGTCTATCTGGGCCGTCCCATGGGATGGCCCTGCTGGCTCTAGCCAGCATGACGAGGGAGAGGGGCCAGACCCATCTCCCTTTTTTTGATTCTCTCTCGGTGTTTTGACCTGCTCTGTGCTTTCAGGCGTTGGGCGGCGCGTGGGCTGATAAAGCCCCAAGGCGTAATATCGCCGTAACGTGCTGCGCCTAATCGACCGAAACGGGGCAAGCGAGTGGAGAGTAATCAATGTTTATTCGCACCGAACGCCTGTTTCTGAGGCCGGGATGGGCCGAGGACTGGCCAGAGATTTGCGACACGATCCAGGATGAGGGCATCGTTCGCAACCTTGCTCATGCCCCGTGGCCCTGCCGCCCTGAACACGCAATTG
>JAZQRJ010000078.1:0-1642 GCA_045629505.1 Novosphingobium sp. | reverse complement strand
CATTTTCTCAATAAATCCAGGCTAGCGATGGCGCGCCCTAACACAGTCCCGATAAGGATAAAGGCGCACGGTTTTTAACGCGCCGATAAGTGCCCAGCGAAAGTACTAAATGCAGCATATTCAATCTGTTATCATCAGTGTCGCAATCGTTGCATTGGCAATTGTGATTGGTGCTGCCGTATCGGATGTAACGCACCAGATCATTCGGCTGGCTTTGCCGCTGCCCGATGTGCCCGCTGGCCGCGATGAGGTGGTCGGCGCGCTGACCTGCCTGCTGCCTGCCGGTTTGATCTCGTTTACTGCAGCTGCGTGGCTCTTTCCGCAGTCGCTATTTTCCGCTGCTGAGCGAATGGCGAAGCAGATATATGCCTGGGGCGCAGCCTGGGGAGCGGGATCGCTCTACCTTTTCCTGATGACCAGTGACGTGTTTCCGCATCAGCTTTTGACTGGCGCGTTTGTGATCGGTGTCGTGCTGATGTGGGCGGCCTATGCCCTGTTCGGCATGGATTTCGCGGAGCCGGGTCGAGAAAGCGCTGGTCGCCGGTTCCTTGCCGTGATCCTTGCCACCGTGCGTTTGCTGACAAAGCCGTTCGCTTGGTTGGCGTTGTTTATCACCGTGCTGCCCCTGATCGCAGCGGTGTTATATGTGATAAACCAGGATTTTCGCGATGGGGTGGCGGAGTTCCGGGTGCGGCAGAACGTCGCGGTTGAGGGGGGCTGGATCACGGCTCCGATCAACACCAAAACGCAACTTTTGCAGCCGATTGCCATGCGCATGGACCCGGAGAATGGCGGCAAGATGCTGGTGCTGGAACGGGCAGGAAGGCTCTATCGGATCAGCTATCCCGATGATGGCGCGAAGGATCTGCTGATCGATTTTTCGGAAATTGTGGGCGAAGTGAACCTGGAAAATGGCGCGCTGGGCTTCGACTTTGATCCTCGCTTCGGAGAAAACGGCAACCACTACGTCTATATTTACTACACCAGTTACACGCCCCAGCGTCAGACCAATTATCTCTCACGCTTTGACATTGGCTTGCCTGACGCAAAGGCGCGTCTTGCCTCACGGTTTGACCTTATGGCTCTTGGCCGTCCGCCCTCGCAATATCACAATGGCGGGCATGTCGAGACAGGGGCGGATGGAATGCTGTATATCGCATTGGGCGAATTGGGCATGGACGAATCTCACCAGCGCATCGATCGCACACTTAGCGGTGGCGTCCTGCGCATCGATGTGACCGGCGGCGGGCTGCCCATTACCAAGCAACCGCTGGCCGGCAAGACGCAGGGGTACACGATCCCGCGCGACAACCCCTTCCTGAACGTACCCGGCGCGTTGGGCGAATTCTTCGCCTATGGCCTGCGCAATCCGTTCCGTTTCACGTTCGATAAGGCGAATGGTTCGCTTTGGACCGGCGACGTTGGCTCCACTGTGTGGGAAGAAGTGAACGTCGTTGAAAAGGGCGGAAATTATCAGTTCCCATATAATGAGGGTGGTGAGCCGGCGCCGGGATTTGAGAAGCCAGCGACCATCCACGGCGTGGAAAAGGGTCCGATCTTTGCCTATCGGCACACGGCTTATGACCGTTCGGTAATCGGCGGTATCGTTTATCGCGGCAAGCGGTGGCCGCAACTTGATGGT
>JAZQRJ010000077.1:0-13853 GCA_045629505.1 Novosphingobium sp. | reverse complement strand
TTCGGTCAGAAGCGGTCATCCTCGGAAGGAGCTATCGCGTAAACCTGTAGGAGAAATATAGGTGGTGTCGGGACCGACAGCTTCAGAGGCATAGCGGACTACCAGCCTCCTGAAGCCGCCTCAGGATCCACTAATCGCAATGCTTGAAATATCAGTGGCCGGGTCAACGGCTACGCCGGCTTCCTTTCGTTCGGAATAGCGGTTCACCAACACGTTCGCATGAGGCCGCAGCAGCACTGTAAAGCGCACCAGCTCCTCCATGACATCCACGATGCGGTCGTAATAGCTGGACGGCCGCATTCGCCCGGCCTCGTCGAACTCGTTGAAGGCCTTGGCAACGGAGGACTGGTTGGGGATTGTGAACATTCGCATCCACCGCCCCAATAGCCGCAGCGTGTTGACGCTGTTGAAGGATTGCGAGCCGGCCGAGACCTGCATGACGGCAAGGGCGCGCCCCTGCGTTGGGCGCATACCGCCCATTGCGAGTGGTAGATGGTCTATTTGGGCCTTCATGACACTGGTGATCTGACCGTGCCGTTCGGGGCTGCACCACACTTGGCCCTCCGACCACAGCGAAAGTTCGCGTAGCTCATGGACGGCAGGATGATCATCGCTCGCGACCTGATCCGGCAGCGGAAGCGTTGATGGATCGAAGATGCGGGTCTCACATCCAAACAACTGCAGCAGGCGTGCCGCCTCCTCGACGCAGAGCCGGGAGAAGGAACGCTCACGGAGCGATCCATAGAGCAACAGGATGCGCGGGGCAGGATCTTCCGGCCCCAACCCTGTGGCCGGGCGATCGATTACATATTCTCGATCTAGTGCGGGCAAGTGGCCCGGATCGGACAGGGTTCTGAGTGGCATCGGGATCAATCCTAAGCTGGCGCCGTGGCAGGGAACCAGCGCCGTCGAAGCCGCAGCGCAACATGGACCAGCAGGATGAGAACCGGCACCTCAACCAGTGGACCGATCACGGCCGCGAAGGCGACCGGCGAAGCCAGCCCGAAGGCCGCGATAGCAACAGCGATAGCCAGTTCAAAATTGTTGCCTGACGCAGTGAAAGCGATCGCTGTGGTGCGCGGATAGTCAGCCTCGATCAGCCGCCCCATGAAGAAGCTGATGAGGAACTGGACTACGAAGTAGATGGTCAGCGGAATGGCGATCCGCACGGCATCCAGCGGCAACCGCACTACATCGCCACCTTTCAGCGTGAACATGGCGACAATGGTGAAGAGCAGTGCCGCCAGCGTAACGGGTCCGATCCGTGGCAGGAATACTTTCTCGTACCAATCATCGCCGTGCTTTGCGACGAGTAGCTTGCGGGTCAGGAAGCCGGCGGTAAACGGCAATCCAAGATAGATCAGTACCGCTTCCGCAATAGTCCAGAAGCTAACATCGATAACGCTGCCTTCTAGCCCGAACAGCGGCGGCAGGATGGTAAGGAACAGCCACGCGTAAACGCTGAAGAAGGCGATCTGGAACACTGAATTGAAGGCGACCAGGCCGGCAACGTACTGGTTGTCGCCCTTGGCGAGCTGGTTCCAGACCAGCACCATTGCAATGCACCGCGCGAGGCCGATGAGAATAACGCCGGTCATGTATTCCGGACTATCGCGCAGGAAGATCACCGCCAGCGCGAACATCAGCGTGGGCCCGATCAACCAGTTCTGCACCAGCGACAGCACCAGCACACGCCTGTCCGCAAATACCGTGGGCAAGTCATCGTAGCGGACGCGCGCAAGCGGCGGATACATCATGAGGATCAACCCGATCGCAATCGGGACATTGGTGGTTCCTACCGACAGATTGTTGAGCGCCTCCGGGAGCCCTGTAAACACCGTGCCGAGAACGACACCGAGCGCCATCGCGGCAAAAATCCAGACCGTCAGATAGCGATCGAGAAAGCCAAGCCGCTCGGGCGGGGAACGGTACTCCATCACTTCACTTTCTGCCCCCAGCGTATGCTGGTTGCGGCTGGACGCGCTTGGACGCTATTAGCCTGTCAGTGGCTGAATATCGCGCATTAAGGTGGATTGGTCTAGACGTCTGTGAACACCGGCGGACAGGAAAATGGAGCGGGTGAAGGGAATCGAACCCTCGTCGTCAGCTTGGGAAGCTGCTGCTCTACCATTGAGCTACACCCGCATATCAAGCGCTCGGGCCTGATCGGTCGCGCGGTTCTTCGACGCAACCCGGGCCGATTGCCATGGCGGGGCGGGCGCCGTCAACATCGACGTGCCGGGGCCGCTGACTTGCCCACCGCAATTTGGCTGCGTTTCGGTCCTTATAGTCTTCTAATCGTTGCCGATACGTGCATCAGATAAAGGTACGGGCGCATCACGAAAGCGGGGCCTAGGTCTCCCGGGATGTAAACCGGATATCTGTCCGCCGTACAGACCACCCATTTGGAGCAACTCATGAAATATTCGATCCAGCTTCCGGCCATGGTGGTTGAACCGCAGGGGGAATTCCAGTCCACAGAAGCTGTGCGGGAAATTGTATCCGCGATGGAGCAGCGCGGCGTCGATGCCTGCTGGGTGACAGACCATCCCGCTCCCGCCGCTGATTGGCTGCGCGATGCGCGCGGCCACGATGCGATCGATCCGTTCGTGGCGCTGTCTGTCGCGGCAGCCTTTACGCAGAAGCTGCGCCTGCACATCAATCTGCTGGTGCTGCCCTATCGCAATCCCTTCCTGACCGCGAAATCAGTCGCCAGCCTGGAGGTGATGTCCGGTAGCCGTACGATACTTGGCATCGGCAGTGGCTACATGGAGGGTGAATTTTCTGCGCTGGGCGTCGATTTCCGCAAGCGCGGGGCACTTACGGACGAGGCGCTTGAGACCATGATGCTGGCATGGAGCGGGCAGGATGTGGTGAAGCAAGGCATCAACTTCGACGCGCGCGGCAATCTGGCACGCCCGGTTCCACCGCGAACGCCCACGATGTGGATCGGCGGTGCCGCGGACAAAGCGCTTGAACGGGTTGTGAATTGGGGCAACGGCTGGGTGCCGTTTTTCGGCCCGAAGGAAGCGGGAGAGTTTCGCAAAGCGCAGAAGTCGCTGGGATCTCTGGATGAGCTGCGCGCGCGTTCGGGCCAGCTAAAGGACATGCTCGCTGCTGCGGGAAGGACCGATCCGGTGGACATTTGCGTCAATCTGCCGATGGCGCTTAACACTATGGACGCAGCAACGGCCAAGCAGGCTATCGAAGCTGTGCATGGGTGCGCTGATGCGGGCGCGACGTGGATCTTTGCGGGCTTTCCGCATAGATCGCGGTCGGCGTATCTCGAACATCTGCATTGGTTCGAGGAAGAAGTGATGCGTAAGGCCCGGTAACAACCACCTGAAAAAAAGGGGCAAGCCGAAGCTTGCCCCAGTGATCCCTGACGAGGGAAATGGCGAGGACAGTCATGGGGCGTCCGTGGTGTCCTCGCCTCGCCTCAGTTGCCTGCGGCGATAATGGATACGGCGTTGTTGCCCACTGCGGTTGCAGCAATGCGGTTGCCGGTCGTGGCGAGCACCGAGTTGCCGATCACGCCCGTTCCGGCGGTAACGCCATAGCCTCCGAACGCGACGGTTGCCGTCACATCCGCAGCGTTGCTTTGGTAGTTGCCGATAGCAGCGCTGGGCGTACCGCTGTTCAGTGCATTCATGACAATGCGGTTAGTAGCCGTGTTGCCATAGGCTTCGGCGTTGACAGCATTACCCGAGACACTGAGCGAGCTGCCCGTCACTACTGCGCTGTTGTCCAGCCCGTTAAGCGCCACGCGATGGATTGCGCCGGTGCTGTTCGCGCTGACCGCGCCGGTGTTGGCCTGTTGGTTCAGAACCCCTGCCGTTGCGGTGAAGGAGGAGACAAGTCCGCTGCCGTCAGAGATGGCCATGCCGGGAGCACCAACGATGGTGCCATAGGTTGCCCCTGCCTCCAGGTTGAGGACGTTGGATGCGGAGTTGCCCCGCGCGACGGCCGTAGTGGTATTGTTGTTGACGCGGATCGAGGAATCGCCTGCTGCGAGCCCAAGTGGAGCATTGGCATCATTGCCAGCCAGGATGACCTGAACCGTGCTGGTGGCGTCAGCGCTAACGTCTGCGAAGCTGACCTGACCGTTGCTGATCATGGCATTTGCAGTGTTATTTGCGTTTGCCGATACCGTCAGGTCAATCGAGGCAAGGTTGGCAACGCTCTGCGCGGTCGTGGAGTTTCCTCGAAATTCGATCGAACCCGATTGCAGTCCACTGGTTTCCAGACTTGCTGCATCGCTGTTGTAGATTTTCGAAGCAGCAACGCTGTTGGCTTCGCCATCGGCATACTGGATGTTGAGTATGGCGTGATCCGCAAAAACCGTTGCCGGCCCAGGCACTGATGCGACTGCGAACAGTTCGTCACCCACGTTGGTGCCTTTAACCCGCACCACACTATTGGCTTCATTGGCAACAGCGCGCGCCGTGTTGGCGTTGTCGGCGACCTTGATGGCCGAACCAGCCGATGCACCCGGAGCGAACAGGTCAAGATCGGACAAGGCGCTCACTTCTGCAGAACTGACCTGCGAAGAAGTGAGAGCGGTGCTCGCCGAAATGTTCGTCCCAGATGCGTCGATGACATTGCTGGCCACGTTGGACCCGGCATCGGCACGCTGGCTGTTGGCAGACACGCTCAGCGACGAGCCGGAGATTGCACCATCGACAGCATCGATGGCAAAAGTGCCATACACCGTGGTGCGTTCGGTATCCGCCGTGTCTCTCTGGAGGTTGGAGAGCACCAGATCACCTGTGGTCTCCAGCATCGACGCTTCGGCAGAGAGACCGACGACGCCGTTGGAAATTTCGGTGGCAGACGCGACGATCGCGTTCGACGCGCTGTTTCCAATCACGGAACCAGACGTGCGGTTACCGGAAACCGCTACCGAACTGTTGAAGATGTCCTCTCCGATCGCAATTATCACTCCGGCTTGGTTCGGCGTGGCGAGAGTGGGCGGAGTGGGCGGCGTTCCCGGAATGGCGAAGCCTGTAATGCTGAACGTTTCATCCCCGCTTCCAGAGCCGTCGGCGCCCGAGTTAAAGCTGAAGTTGTTGAACACGGTGGTGTCGATCGACCCCACTGCAAAGGTCAACGTGTTGCCACCCTCTGAAGCGCCACTGATCCCCGACAAGCTGTTGAGGTAAGCCACTTCATCAGCCGTAAACGCATGATCGGCAAAAATTACCGTTATCGGGCTGCCGCCAATTGTCAGCGTGTCACTCGAAACACTCATCGTCCCGGTGCCGCCACCAGTGGTTGAAACTGGCGTGGAGGCGGAGCCGGGATCTCCAGGTGTGCCGGGCGTTCCCGCAACACCGATCAGGGCTGCCAGATCGGCCGAGTTCATCTGCGCGTTCTGAAGGGCAGCGGAGGTATATAGCTGGTTGGCATCCAGCGCGATGGATGTTGCTGCACGGTTGCCGGTTGCGCCTGCCGAGCTCAGGTTGTTGTTGCTAACAACAGAGCTGAAGATCACATCATCACCGATCGCCGTCAGGATCCGTGCGGATTCCGGGGTGACGTCATCAGTAAGCAGCGATGCGGTCACCGTACCACTGCTGAACTGCGCATTTTGAGCAGCGAAAGCAGCACTAACCGCGCCCGTCACCGTTCCTTCACTGAACGACGTGGTTGCCGGTATCGGAACGGTGTTGTTCAGGGTCGTATCAACGGTGGTGCCTTCGACTGCGATCTGCGTGGCCGAAGCCCGATTGGCAGAAGCCAGAGCCTGCACCGTGTTTTCCGAAGTGGATATGGCAGAGCTGACGACACTGTTTTCTACGCTCGACAAAACCACTGTTTCACCCGCAGCCCGGGCAAGGATATCGGCATCGACCGTGACTTGCGCGTTGATTGCGCTTGCAACAGTTCCACCTGTCGCCAGGGTGTCTATCGTGTTGATGTTGATCGAGGAAACGTTGCGCGCGTCAGTACCATAAGCCGCTGCAACAAGGCTGTTGCCGTCCGTCGCCTGAACGCTGCCTTCAACTAAACTGCCCGTAACCTCGTTCCAGAACGCAACTGGAGTTTGCGCCGAAGCGGCGACATCTCCGGCCTGCGCCTGATAATTGACCACGGCGAAACCGGCCTCGGATTCGGCGTAGATGGACTGAGCAATCGGATCCAGCGACGTGGAGATACCGTCTCCAGTGATGCCAGTCATGGTTTCGAGAGTAGTGCCCTGAACGGCAAGTGCGTTGCTGCCCGAAGCGCCGTAGGCGATTGCTCGCTGCAGGTTGTTGGTTAGCTGAGCTTCGCTGTTGCTGACATCGCCGGCTGCAAAGACACTGACCATCGTGTCGATGCTCTCTGCGCGCACGGAAGAGGTTGCGTCCGATGCCTGGATATTGGAAATAGCGGCGCCGGCCCCAACCGTCGTACCTTCCAGTGAAAGACCGTTGCTTGAGCTGTTGCCCACAGCGACTGCTTCCTGAAAGTTGTCACTTGCCGATAGCCTGCTGCCCGACATTGTGGTTCCATCGTACAGCCTGCCAGCGCCGATTAAGCTTTCCTGGCTCGCCACAACCGAAGTGGCGATATTGGTCTGGACGTTGGCAACAGCAATCGGAGCAAGCACGCTTGATGTCGGTCCGGCGAGGACCTCCACATTGGTTCCAAGATCCAAAGTGGTGGCTTTCAGATCGATCGACTGGGTAAGCTGGTTGCCATAAGCCGATGCACGGGACGCATTGCCATCAACTTCGATACTGCTGGCAAGGAAGGTGTCGTCGACGGAGCCCTGGACGGCTCCCAAGGTCTGAGATTGAATTGCAACGTTGGTGTTGCCTTGCAGGTTGCTAACCGCGGCGGCACCGTCGAATGCTGCAGCACTGTCGCCGGTTGCGATCCTGCTGCTGGCAGCATTGGACTGTGCGGTCGCAGTGATGGCGTTGCCAGTTACGGAAATTGCGCCGCTTTCCAGATGCACGGCGGAGCCGTCTACGACCGCTTCCAGGGTGAAGGCCGTGGTCGTCATCGGGATGAGCGAGTCACTGCCAACCGCCGTTTGGACATTCTGAACGGCCAGATCGGAGCTTGTCGAACTGGAGTACGCAGGGCCTGCATTGGCGATGGCCACGGCTGAGATGTCGGCCGTGCCGGTAAAGGACAAGGCATCGCCAAGCAGGATTTCATTCCCCGCCCGGTTGGCGCCATTGCCTAGTGCAACGTTGTTGCTTGCGGCGCTGGAGATGGAGTTGTTCTCCACGTGGAGCGTGCCTGACAGAGTGTTGTCTGTGCCGGAGGCCGCGCCAATGATCAGAGATCCCAGGTTGTTTGCTGAAGATGCGCCGGCGCCCATGCTTTCCTGCGCGTTGGCCGCAACCGCGGAACCCTGAAAGCTCGAGATGGTGTCATCAGCGATGGCGATCGTGGATTGCGAGGCGTTGCCGCTGACCGATGCGGCTATGGTGTTGCTCGAAACCGATGGGCTCGATGCAACGGTATTCGTCCCGGTGCTCTCGATGAACATGCCAATCGTGTTTTCGTCGGCGGTTGCCGAAGTCGCAGGATCGATTGAGATCTGGTGCGTGCTGGCGATAATCGCAGCTGTTGCGTATGTGCTCGTAGCGGCGCCCGATGCTGTCGCGATAACAGTTGCTGGCGGAAGGGAACTGGCGTCGCTGACAAACGGTCCTGAAAGCAGCGTGGAGCCCTTGTTGGCCGTCGTCGTGGCGCTAATCGTGTTTTCGTCGTTTATGGCGCTGCCGTTCGAAAAGTTAACCAGATCCACGATCACCGCGTTGCCGGTTACAGCTGACGAGATTTCCGCGCCGGACTGGTTCGTTGCAACGCCAAGTGCGGCTGCTCCGCCTACTGCGCTAGCGTCATTAACAGTGGAGAGATCGATCTGGTTATGGAACGCATTGCCCGTTGCCGTGGCCAGAACGTCGTTGCCAGTGGCCGTATTGGAATTGCTGCCGCCCGACGTTGCGTCGGCAGAGACCCCGCCCAAGGTGTTATCGATGGATGCCGATACCACTGCGGAGTTGTCCGATTGTGAAACCGCGACCTTGTCTGCAGTAGCTAATGCCGGGGCAGAATTGGTGGTTGCCGCGCTGGCGGTCTGCACGCCGAAAGTTGAACCGGCAATCATAAGTGCCATCGCTGTTCCGGCTGAGCCGAGCAGCTCCCGCCGGCGTTTGTATGACTTTCTTGACATTCTAATTCGTCCTTGTCTTTAAAGCGTTATACTTATTTTTATTTGGCGTATTATTGTCTTCACTCGCGGTCGTGCGGAGTGGGCGCAGTGTTCGATTCCTTAGAAGGCCATGCCGTTTCCCCCCTTTGTGTCGGAGCGCGGAGGCGCGCGCCGAGGTTCACCCCCCAACGAGCAACTTTGCGATTTCCTGAAGGCCGGGGCCGTCGCGATGGATGGACGTGTCCGCCGGATCAGGGCGCCATGACAGGCGGATCGCGCCTTCCGGCACTCCGCGGGCGGTCAGTGCCGAAACCAGTGCGGCAATCCGCTGGTCGGTCAGCGCATCGCGCTTGCCCGGATCGAAAGTCTCCGTCTCGCGGGCCACGAGGATGACTTCCACCCCGCCCTTCTTGGCCATGGCGCCAATCCGGTCGATCAAGGCCTGTGCATCGCCTGCCAAGTCCGTCGCGCCGAAGTTGAAGCTGATCTGCATGGACTGCTGGGCTGTGCCCGGCTGAACGCTCGTCACCTCGTTGATCGCTGCGCCCGCGCGCGGTGCGGCCTCTGTTGCTCCGGGCATGGGATTGTCGACCTGGCGGAGATCTTCGGCGGGCTTGGCGGAGATAGCCCATCCCTGCCGATGGTCCAGGCACGGACGGTAATCGACATCGGTGACGGCCGAAACCAGTCGCACTACGCCTTCTTCCAACGCTGCACGAATGCCCAGTTGAAGTGGTTCCTGCCCACGTTGGCCGATGTTGATGTCAAACAGGTCGCTGCCAAAGAAGCGGAAGATGTTCGCGCCTACTTCATAGCCGGTGAACTGCTTTGTCAGGCTGATAGTCTTTACAACCATCAGTGATTTGGTGTCGACGATGCGCAGATCGATTGCGACTTGCTGGCTATACTGACGGCTCTTCCCGCCTATCTGATTGGCGCCCGCTTCCAACCCGCCAGAACGGATGTTGTAATTCATCTCGGTGATGCCGCCGACGATGAAGTAATCGGATTGCCTGATGGTGCCCCCGAAATAGGGCAGCCAGGGCACGACTTCCGCGCCGCCCAAGCTATGTAGCGTTTCGTTGCCAAGTCGGCGCCGGTCTATGTAGGACAACTCCCGTTCGGCCACCGAAGGATCGAAGCGTTCCGCGATGCGCACCGCGCCGCTCAGCTTCCCGAGCGCGGAATAGACCATCAGCGATCCGCCCTGCGTGATCGCGTTGCCTTCCTCGATCGAATACTTGCCGGTGTAGTCCTTCACATCACCCACACCGATCACGATGGGCGGCCTTTTGCTTGCGGCGACCCAGTCGGCAAAGCAGGCCATCACGCCTTCCATTGGGGTGACATTGGTGCGGACCGGCGGCCCCATGACCAGCGGCGCTTCACCGGGGGCAACTGTTTGCGTGCGGGCCGATACGCAGCCTGAAAGGAGCGTTGCGGCAAGGCACGCTGCTGAAATGGCGTGCAGCTTTTTGCGGTGGCGCGATTGATATGTCTTGAACATGGGTGCCGCCACTCAGTTGAGGACGCCCGCGAACTTGCAGCCGGTGCTGCCGCTCACGTTTGCGCTCTGGTTGCCGCTATTGGCCTGGTCGGAATTGATCGCTTGGCTTGCTGACCCGCGCACGCTGCTGCTGGTGCCACCTGAAATGGACGACCCTACCGTGCCGGCGTTGTGCTGGTTGTTGGTTGTCGAGCCATCTCCGCCGAAGCCACTGGCAACGTCGCTGTCGCTCGCATTGCCGGTGGCATCGGAGCGCGCGCCATTGGTGGAAGGGGAGTTGGCAGTGGCTGCGTTAGTACCCTGATTGCCCTGGGCGCTGGCGGCGACGTTGCAGTTGTATTGGTGGTCGATGTTGGTCGTGTAGACCGGGGCTGAATAGTATCCGCTTTTCCTCTTGCGGATCAGGTCCTGTGTTGCCGCTTGGTTGACCTTGTCGGCAGTGGATTGAAACCGCCAAGAATAGTTCTCGCCCGCATTGTTGGCCAGAGCAGGACTGCATAGTCCCCAGCACGTCGCAACTGATATTGCGGTCCGTAATACGCATTTCATTTGATGAACCCCCAACAGAACATCGCCGGTATGTTGTGTTGAGGGTTAATAACGCGTTAATTGGTCAGTAAAAAGTCGATATTATTCAAGTGGTTATTATGGCTATAAGATATAAGTTAGTAAAACCGCGTAAGATTGTCTTATAAATAGATAAGTTGATTATAGGTATATTCCACTATACTATTTCCGGTGTGAGGCACATGCAACAACAGGCACGGGTTGCCCCGTGCCTGCCATGATTGAATTGCAATCTGGGCTGTTGCCGAACTGGCCGACCGGCGCGTTTACACGCCTTCCGGCTCTACCTGATAACGGCTGCGATAACGCTCAAACGCATCGCGGACTAGCCGCTCATCAAGGCCAAACTCGTCGAGCTTGTATTCGTGCGTGCCGAACTTGTTTTGCGGATTGTCGTCCAGCCATGCCTGCATTCCGGCGTTGGCTTCTGGCGTGAAATCATCGCCCAGCGCGGCATACAGCGTTTCCATCGAGGCAATCGGATCGTTCACCAGATCTGCGTAGTGTACGTCGATCACCCGATCTTCGCCGTAACGGTCTCGGAAATCCATCGCCCGCCCCGCATGTTGCTGCGCTTGCCAGAGGCAATTCTCTGCAATCCAGTCCAGCGGCGGCGTGTCGGAGGACATCGAGAAAGCAAACCGGATCAGCGAACAGAATGAACCCGTCGCGGTGAGGGGATCGCGATGGGTCCAGATCAGCCGCGCATCGGGATATTCCGCCATCAGCGCATCAAGATGCAGCGTGTGGCTGGGCATCTTGAGGTTCCAGACGCCTTGGTTGTTCGCCTGAAGCAGTTGCAGGAATTTGCGATGATAGGCGTAGGCCGAGGTCATATCGCAGTTGAAGATGAACTCCCGGTACTCTGGCAGGCGACCTTTCGATTCGATCATAAGGGATTTGAAGTCGTGGGCGAGGAAGAACACGCATTCGTTAGGATAGGTGGCTGATCCGCGATAATATTTTGCAATGCCGGGCATCATTTCGCGAATCCGCCGCTCTTGCTCCAATCGTGCCACTGCCCGCGGATCGCTGGCCAACATTCCCTTTTTGGCAGGTGGAACCGGCTCGTCAATTTCCCATGAAAGCGGTGAGCGCCGTGCCGGATCGGCGGCAAGCAGGTTCGAAAGCAAGGTCGTGCCCGTGCGCGGGATACCCATGACGAAAACCGGGCGCTCAATGGGTGCGCTCGTCAGGTCCGAATGCGTCTTGAGGTGATCAGTCGCAAGCAGGCGGCGCGTCAGATAATGCACGGAATCGCGCGCGCACATATCGCGGCCCTGCTGGTTCATCCAACCCTTGGTGAGCCCCGCGTTATAATCCCGAACCAGAACTTCCAGCCCTTCGCGAAAGGAATCGCCGCCGAAGTCGTCGAGCCCCGTTTCATTCAGCGCGGTGTCGATCAGTTCGTCGGCGTTCAGGGGTTCGGTCATCGTGCGTCCTCTCATGGCAGCGAGGCGATCTCAGTGCGTCGCATCGCGTTTTGTTTAGGATGACAGCATTGCAGCCTTGCTTGGCAATATGATCAACTGTTTGGATCAGGACGTTGTGTCGAGAACAGGCCGATTTGCAGCAAGCTCAATTCCGCGCGCTTGTTTTTGTCTGAATCGAGTGGGGCTGCTGCCTACCGCGCGGCGAAAAGCAAATGTGAAGGAGGACGGGGAGGCAAAACCCATCGCGAATGCCACGCTTTTTACAGGCTCGCCCTGCATCAGCATTCGCTTTGCGTCCTCCATGCGGCGCTGTTCCAGATAGTCTCCGATTGAACAGCCCCGGTTGACGCGAAAACCACGAGTCAGCTGCCTCACCGATAGGCCGCAGATGCTTGCCAGTTCGCCAAGAGTTGGCGGGGATAGATCGGCGCTCAGCCGCTCATCGATCAGCCGCACGCGCCACCCGGCAAGTCCGCCCGTTGCCGGCTGTTCCGATTGTTCCAGGCAATATCGCCCGATCTCGATGGCAAGCTCCCCCGACATGTGTTCGATCAGGCGAGGCCATGCCAGCCCCGGATGCCGTACTTCATCGGAAATCCGCAGCAAGAGGGCACGCACCCGCGCGCTGCCGATGTTTAACGTGGAGGCCAGCCGCTGCTGTGCCCAAGGCAGCGGTGTGCCAATCGCGCGCTCCACGGTTGCTTTCGATAGCTCGCATACCAATGATGCCTGCCGCACGGTTTCGCCTTTGACGAATAGTCCTTCGCCGGGCGGGACAAGGAATACATCGCCCAGTCTTTCAAAACGGTGCGGCCCCCAATGCTCCCGGTAACAGCCTTTGGCCACAAGGGGGCGCGGGGTGAGGCACATGTCGATCACATAGGCCTCGTGATTAAGCAGAACCGCTTCGGCCGGGCCGGATAGATCAAAGCGCACGATCTGGGCCTTGATCGCATCAGCGCATAGTTCCGCATCGATATGCAGCCGCGCCGATGCCCGATATGCGCCTTGGGCCATAAGCCGTTTTCCCTCCATAACGCCGCACCCGGAAGCTCTTAATGGCCCGGTTTAGGCAACATGGCCGAAAATCTATGGAAGGTCGGCTTGCCGCGCAAGCGCCGCGGCAGGATGCTTCGGGCATAAACCCCGCGCTGTCGGGGTGTGGGGGAGATAAATGGCAAACGCATTGTTCGATTGCACCAGTAAGGTGACGATGGTGACTGGTGGCAACGGCGGGCTGGGACTGGGCTTTGCCATGGGCTGCGCGAAAATGGGCGGCGATATCGCGATCTGGGCGCGCAATGCGGAAAAGAGCGCGGCTGCAAGGGAGCAATTGTTGCAGGCGGGCGCGGGGCGGGTTGAAACCTATGAGGTCGACGTTTCTTCCGAGGCGGAAGTCACGGAGGGCTATGCCCAGCTAATGGCCGACTTCGGGCGACTGGATTGCGTATTCGCTAATTCGGGGCGATCATCGAAAAGCGCCTCGTTCCTGACGATGGAAAGCGAAGAATGGCACGATCTCCTCAATGTCAGCATGCACGGCGCGTTCTATACCCTGCGCGAAGCCGCAAAGCTGATGGTGAAGCGGGCCGAGGGCGGGGAGCCAGGTGGTTCCCTGGTCTATTGCGGCAGCCTTTCGATGTTTCAGGGGCTGAAAGGCATGGGCAATTATGCAGCTGCAAAGGCAGGCATGGGCGCGCTGATCCGCTCTATGGCGGTTGAGCTGGGCCAGTATGGCATCCGCTGCAACACGGTGGCGCCGGGGTTCATCATCACCGAGATGATTACGGCTGGCGGAGACGAGTTCGTCGCGGGGTTGGAGCAATTTTTTGGATCGCGCACGCCAATCCCCCGTGCAGGCCGTCCCGAGGACATCGAAGGGATTGCCGCCTATCTGTGTAGCGATGCCTCTCGGTTCCACACTGGAGATACGATCACAATTGATGGCGGATCAGTGATCAATCCGATTTATGCGATGTAAGTACTGGGGCACGTGTAGAGGGCGAAAACCTCCTGCCCGATAATACTGATGATGGAGAGAGCCGATGAAAGTCCTGAACATTCATGCGCCGGGTGATGTCCGGCTCGACGATTATCAGTTGCCCGAAGCAGGGCCGCGAGACGTTGTGGTGAAGATGAAAGCTTGCGGGATCTGCGGCAGCGATCTCAGCTACATCAAGTGGGGCGG
>JAZQRJ010000076.1:0-19389 GCA_045629505.1 Novosphingobium sp. | reverse complement strand
AAGATGGAGCGGTCGTGGGGCGGCAACGCGATGTACAATTATTACGAATGTGCCGACGGTCGCTGGCTGGCATTGGGCGCATCGGAAGAAAAATTCGCGCACAATCTGCTCGAAGGGTTGGGGCGGATGGATCTGTTCCCGCTTGCTTGCCTGGAACCGGGCGCAGGGCAGGAACCTTTGCGTGAGTTTTTCCGGGAAACGTTCCTCACCCGCACTTTGGATCAGTGGATGGAGTGGTTTGCCGATCGCGACGTTTCTGCCGCGCCGGTTCGATCACTGGTTGATGCTTTTGCTGACCCGGTCGTGACGGAGCGCGAAATGCTGTCCTTTGATCCGGAAGGAAACGAGATCGTTGGCACCCCATTGCGTTTCGCGAATGAGCCTGCCCGCATAAATCCGACCGTGCCAAAATTAAACGAGCATGGGGACGCGCAATTTTGACATGGATCAATGTCGAATCATTTGAAATTCGACAAATTGTCCGTACATTTAAAAACCTAACAATTGGAGGTCTGCACGATGCCGCTAAAGTTGGTCCATGATATCCGAATCGACCATTCGCGCGATTATCTGGCTCGTCAGGATTTCGTAGCTGCCCTGCGCCGGTTCGTGCTGAACGACATGGCAGACGCTCTCAAGTCGCGTTACGAAGAAAAGGTGAAGCCTAGCTTTGCTCGTGCAAATGGCCGCGATCCTGAGAATCAGGACGAGATCCATGACGCGATGAAGAAGGACGTCCTGTTCAAGTTTTACAGTTCCACACGCTATAATGCGCAGGAAATGTGCTGGCGTTCGGTGATCCCCACAGTCGAAGAGAAGCTGGGAGAGATCAAGGCGAAGGCGGGTGAAGCCAGCAAGCAAGCCAAGGGCAGCCTGCAGCTTGATCCGAACCTGGAAATCCCGAAGAACATCGAGAACCTTGACGTTCACCTGATGCCGGGCGGCTATGCGTCGGAAGATGAGATCGCCGCCGGTGCGGTTTACGACAACGGCCTTACGGTATTCACCGCCGGCATGCTTGGTCCGAACATGGATGACATCGGCCAGTCGATGTCGAACATGGTAAAGCATCGCTTCCCTGAACTGAAGCCGACTGCGATCCTCGACTGCGGTTGCACCATTGGCCACCACACCGTTCCCTGGAAGCAGAACTTCCCTGAAGCGGAAGTTTACGGCGTTGACGTGGCCGGCCCCGTGCTCAGCTATGCCCATGCCCGTGCGGAAAGCCTCGGCGTGCCGATCCACTTCCGCCAAATGGATGCGACGACGCTTGATTTCCCCGATGAGTCGATGGACATCATCTTCTCCTCGCAGTTCCTCCACGAACTGTCGCTGAAGGGAACGAAGCGTTACCTTGCCGAAGCACGCCGCGTGCTGAAGCCTGGCGGCTTGCTGGTGACGATGGAATTGCCGCCGAACAAGGAACTGGGCGCCTATGACCAGTTCTATCTGGATTGGGATTCCTACTACAACAAGGAACCGTTCTATCGGTTGTTCCGGGATCAGGATTTTGTTTCTCTGGTTGAGGAATGTGGCTGGTCTGCTGACGATTACACGCAGCTCACCGTTCCGCAGTTCACCTTCACGCCCGAAGGTGACTTCGCTCAGGCAGTCAGCGCCCCTGGCGTGTTCGACGGTGAAACCGGCCGTCTGA
The DNA here is from genome assembly GCA_045629505.1 of Novosphingobium sp. Lineage (GTDB taxonomy): Bacteria > Pseudomonadota > Alphaproteobacteria > Sphingomonadales > Sphingomonadaceae > Novosphingobium. Next base: position 17,735 of record JAZQRJ010000076.1, on the reverse strand, counting down.
GCCACGGTTTCCGCTACTTCTCCTTCATCCTGCGCAAGCCGCTGAACAACTGATAGGGATGTCAAACGCCATGAAACTACCCATGCAGCCCTCCGGCAAGCGTTCGTACTTCTTCGAACATGAATCGCTTGACCACATGATGACCATGATCATCGAGCTGGCTTCGGAACTGGCGATTACCCGTGAACGTGTGTTCGCGCTTGAATCGGTACTTTCCCGGACGCAGACCAACCTTGTTGACGAAGTTGAAAGCTGGGAAGCCAACGAGGTTGAGGCTGAGAAGCTGGAAGCCATTCGTATGCGCATGCTGAACGAGATCTTCCGCACGCTTGGCATCGAACGGGCTGGCCCGAGTGACGAGACCGTCGTCGCAATTGCCAGCTGATAACTTCAAATAAACGACTAAGGGAAAGGGCCATGCCTTCCACGCTGATCCGCACGGACCAAGTGGAATGGCGGCCCTTTCTTGATATCCCCGGCTTCATGGAGAAGCCGCTCTGGTACGATGCCGAAACGGGCGCGCGGCGCACGATATGGCACATACCGCCAGCGTGGGGGGAGACGCTGATCCCGGACGAAGCGATGCTGCACTATCATCGCTCGGTCTATGAACGCTCGTACTTCCTGTTTGGGGATTTTCCGCACTGGGAGTTTGACGGGTTCGACGACATGGAAGGCTACGTCGAGGTTATGAGGGAAGGTCTGTTTATGGACCGCCCCCCGATGAGCCTCCATGGCTTGAAACCCGGCCTTTATTCCCAAACAGGCGCGATCATTCTCTATTGGAACACCGGCCGCGGTACGAGCATTGCCGAAGAAGGCTATGCCGATGAAAGCATCGATGTTCTGGCAAGTCGACGCGATCCGGGGCTGCGCGCCACGCTTAATCCCGTGCGACTGATACGCCATCATGACATGCCATGGCAGGACGATCCCCGTAGGCCAGGCTGGAAAACCAAGCGGCTGGCCGACGAGGCGCAAGGCGGGGACCCCGTTACGCTGATCTTCGTAGCGCCAGGCGATCATGCGACTGGCAGCGATGTGAGTAGCGATGGGACTTTCGTGCGCCCTTGGACTTATGTTTTGTCTGGTGACATGCGCATCGGTTCAGACGTTTCAGTTCAAGCTGGTGATTATCTCGATTGGGATGCCGGGGATGGCCTGCCCGGTTCTATCACGGCCGGGCCAACGGGATGCCTTGCCCTGTGTATAGGACATACGCTTTAAAGCTTGGCGAACCGGCTTTGCGCCATCGCCAGCATTTTATCGAACACACCCCCGGGGTCGCCCAACTGGTTGATGCTGGTCGTCCAACCAAGAATGTTCCAGCAATCGCGATCCGCAATGATCCAGGGCAATGCGTCGCGCTCCGCCACTTCCAGCGGGCGCACCTCTTCATAGCCGCGCAGAAAGCCTCGGCAGTACTCTCCTGGTTCACCCAGATATTCCGCCGCCCACAAGAAGGCGCCGACGTCGCGGATCAGCATGTCTCGCGCAAGGTCGTCAAAATCTATTGGCGAAATGCCGCCATCGGGAAGGCGCAGCACGTTGTTCACGTGGAAGTCGCCGTGGATCAAGCCGCGCGGCAGGCGTTGGCTGAGTCCCTCGATGCGATCCGCGACGCGGGCAATTCCGGAAAGGATTGCGGCGCGATCGACGTGCCGAAAGGTCAGCGCGTGCTCCACTTCGGGCAACATGCGGCGGCACCGGGCAGGAAAGCTCTCCATTTCCGGAACAGGCAGGGGGCAGGACTGGCCGGCAATATGCATCTTGGCGAGCAGCTTTCCGATCTGCTCTGCCGTGGCAGGATTTGCGCCAGCACCAACCGGTCGCCCCTCAATCCAGCGCATCAGCGCCATGGGGCGATCCCCGTCAGGCGCAGGAAGGATTTGCACGCGCTGCCCGTCACTTCCTCTGACGACCGTTTGCACCGTAAAACCGCGTTCACCCAGAAAGGTGAGGTAATCGCATTCAAAGGCAATCTGGGGCAGGGGATGGAAATCGGCGCGCCATATGCGCAGGGCGTAAATGCCCTGAGCGGCGTGCACTTTGTAGACATCGCTCCACGAACGGGAAAACAACGCGATCCCCTGAATGTCCAACGTGGGATAGCGCGCCGCCATTTCGTTCAGAAGGTGATCCGGCGAAAATATCGAATAGATGATCGAGCCTTCGCTCATCGCATTGCCTCTTGGTTGGAAGTGAGATCCGCTTGAGCATTCTTCGGACTGGCTACATCGGCGGAACGCATTATCTGACCACGGGCGAGGGGGGCTGTGCGCTCGTCCTGCTGCACGAAACGCCACTTTCGGCGCGTAGCTTTACTCCGCTGCTGGAAAGGCTGGGGGATCGCTCCATTCCTGCGATTGCGTTCGACACGCCCGGATATGGGAATTCGGAACCCGCCGCGTCTCCCACGATTGAAAACTACGCCGCCGCCATCGAGAGTGGCATCCGTGGGCTGGGCCTGCGCAGCGCGGTTATATGCGGCATCCACACCGGGGCGGCGATCGCCATCGAGATAGCGGCGAGGGCTAAGGTGTCTGTTAATGGCCTTGTGCTGTCGGGCATCCCGCTGATGGATGATGCTGCGCGTGAGAAGCTGCGGGACCATTTGGCAGCCCGGCATGGTCTTTCCGGCGAGGATGTGATCTTGCGCGATTGGCGCGATCGCTGTCGCCGTTGGCATAATGCGCCGTCCGAATTGCTGATACAGGCGCTGGCCGACGAAATGGCTGTGTTTGAGCGCCGCCATTTGGGCTTTGAAGCGGTAATGGCCTATGATCTGGCTGCACGCGCCGAGATCGTGACGGCACCGGTCCTGGTGCTCAACGGAGAGCACGATTCGCTGGCTGGCATCGATGCGGCAGAGTCGCTGCGCCTGTTTCCCCAAGCTGAGTTGCGGCTGCTTCCCGATCTTGGCGGGCAGCCCCAATGGACGTGGGCCGACATTTACCTGGAACACCTTCTGCAATTCGCGAGGCCTTTGCTGCGCTGACCCGAATGCGGCTTGACAATCCGAAGTCCGAATGATGACAATATGTCCGGACAATATTGAAGGAGTCAAGCGGATGGTCAGCACAACTGAAACGGACTGCCTTGCACGGGATTACCGTTTTCAGGATGAGCTTGAGCCAATCCTTATTGAGCGAGTGCAAGCTATCCGCCCGATATTGCGCGCTCATGCGGCGGAAGGTGAGGACAACGGCTGGCTCGCCCCCGCAGCACTAGAAGCACTCGATGCAATTGATGGTATCTGGAGGATGCCCGTGCCTCGCCGCGTGGGCGGACTGGGCCTGTCGGGCAAGTCCATCCTGCGCATAAGTGCAGAGCTGGCCAAGGGTGATCCGGCCGCTGCATGGGTGGTCCAGATCATTGGCGGATCGACCTGGACGGCATCGCTGGCCTCTGACCAATTGCAGGACGAGATCTTTGCAGACGGTGTGCCCCGGCTTTGCGCCGTGTTTGGCCCTCCGGGCAGGGCTAAGCCAGTCCCCGGCGGATATCGCGTCACGGGGCGCTGGCCATACGCATCAGGGTTTCGCCACGCAAGCTGGGGGCAATGGGCGGTGATGATCGACGACGGAGAAGGGCCGCCGCGTCCCGGCAACTTTTGCTTCATTCCGACGTCAGAGCTGAAGCTGGAAAACACCTGGTCCACTGTGGCGCTTCAGGCGACTGGCTCTGACACGGCAGTCGCAGAAGACGTTTTCGTGCCCGAACATCGGATGGTGCTGTCGTCGATGCCGCTTGGTAGCAATGACAACCGCCCGCGTCATAATGGTGCGCCATCAGACCTTTGGCCCCTCACGCCTTTCGTTGGACGCACAGGCATCGGCCAAGCCATCGGCATTGCTGAAGCGATGCTTGAGGAGTTGATCGCGACGGCGGGTCGTCCGATTGCGGCAACCACATTCGCCCGGAAGGCAGATTCGCAAGTGATCCAGCGGGACATTGGCGAATTTGCCACGCGTATTCGCACCGCTCGTATGCTGGCGGAGCAAGCGGCAGGCGAGATAGACGCGGCTGTTCTTTCGCGGTCTCCACTGTCCACCGGGCAGCGTGCCGCAAGCAAGGCGATGGGCGGTTTTGCGATGAAGCTTCTGGAGGAAACCTCTCAAGGCATCATGCTGATCGCCGGTTCGTCGGCATTCTCGCGCCATTCTATCCTGTCTCGGTTCTGGCGCGATCTCGCGATGGTTGCTCGCCACGTTCAGAACTCACCAAACCTCGGTTTCGAGACGTATGGCCGCTCCTTGCTAGGCATTTCCCCCAACGTATTCCCCGAACCGCTAATCTAGGTCCAGCTAGCGGCTTGACGTCTTAAAAATGTCCGGACATATATTGCGGATAAGGATGGTGTTGAGTGACTTTCAGGCAAATCGTTTATCGCGAATTCGGTGACCCAGCCACAGTGCTCGCTGTTGAGCAGGTAGCGTCAGTTGACCCGGGGCCTGGTCAGGTCGTTATCGCTTTGGAAGCGGCGCCCATCCACCTTGCCGATCTCAAACAGATTCGCGGGTTGCCATGGTTTGATGGGTTCAAGCCGCCGCACGTTCCCGGATATGAGGGTGTAGGGCGGATTGATCGCGTCGGTGCTGGCGTGACAGAGTTCAAGCCGGGTGACCGGGTGTTTCTGCCCGTTGGGTTCGGCGCCTGGAAAGAAGAATTTCTCACCGAAGCCGAAGGGCTTTGGCCCGCGCCGGAAGGTATCGCGGCTGAGCAACTCGCGCTGATCGCGCTAAACCTGCCGACTGCATGGCTGATGCTGAAATCCATCGTGCCGCTTCAGCAGGGCGACTGGGTTATGCAGAACGCGGCCAATTCCAATGTCGGCTACTATCTGATCCGCCTGGCGCGGGCGATGGGCGTGCACACGGTGAATGTCGTGCGCCGTCCGGAGCTTCTTCCCGCCTTGGCGGCGAGTGGCGGCGATCTGAACCTGCTTGATGGTGAAGATCTGGCGGAGCGAGTTGTCGAGGCTGTTCCCGCAGGTCGGCTCAAGCTCGCTATCGATGCCATTGCCGGTGACGCAACAGCGCGGTTGGGAGCCTCGTTTGGCGGCCACGGCGGTACGGTGGCTTCCTATGGGTTGCTCAGCGGTGAGCCCTGCAAGATGCCGCCCGAAATGCTGATGCTCGACGATGTGACACTGACGGGCTTCTATATGAGCCGCACTCTCTCACGCATGAGCCGCGATGAAGTTCGCGCCATGCAGCAAGATATCAACGCGTTTCTCGTGGCCCATCCGCCCGAAGCACCGGTCGCCGCGGTTTACCGTTTCGACGAAGTGGCAAAGGCCGTCACTCACGCGGCGGCAGCTGGCGCGGACCGCGAAGGCAAGATCATTTTGCGCCCCTGAACGGCGCTCTCCATTCCATAAAACACCGAGGAATTCATGGCCCAGTACCTGAAGCGCGGCGCAACTGCCGAGGCAAAGTCTGACCGCGACCGCCAGGTCCGCGACACCGTTGAGACCATTTTGGCGGATATTGAAGCTCGCGGCGACGCAGCCGTGCGCGAACTTTCCATCAAGTTCGATAATTGGGATCGCGAAAGTTATCGCCTGACTGATGCCGAGATTCAGGCCTGCATAGACACCCTGTCACCGCAGGACGTGAAGGACATCGAGTTCGCTCAGACCCAGGTCCGCAATTTCGCGCAGATTCAACGCGATTCGATGAAGGACGTCGAAGTCGAAACGCTGCCGGGCGTAGTGCTGGGCCACAAGAACTTGCCGCTGAATGCCGCGGGTTGCTACGTTCCCGGTGGCAAGTATCCGTTGCTGGCATCGGCGCATATGTCCGTCATAACCGCAAAGGTTGCGGGTGTGCCACGCGTTGTGACTTGCGCTCCCCCGTTCCACGGCAAGCCAGCTCCGGCGATCGTTGCTGCGCAGGCGATGGCCGGCGCTGACGAGATCTATTGCCTTGGCGGCATTCAGGCAGTTGCCGCGATGGGCCTTGGCACGCAGTCGATCGCTCCGGTCGATATTCTGGTTGGCCCCGGCAATGCCTTCGTCGCTGAAGCCAAGCGCCAGCTTTACGGCCGCGTCGGCATCGACCTCTTCGCTGGTCCGACTGAGACGCTGGTGATTGCTGACGAAATCGGCTGCGACGGTGAACTCGCTGCGACCGATTTGCTCGGTCAGGCGGAACATGGTCCGGATAGCCCGGCTGTGCTGCTCACCACTTCGGAAAAGCTGGCGCGCGAAACCATGCAGTGGATCGACAAGCTGCTGGAAGTGCTGCCGACTGCCGATCACGCGCGCAAGGCGTGGGAAACCTACGGTGAAGTCATCGTCGCCGAGGACGATGCCGAGATGGTGCGCATCGCTGACGAGATTGCGTCCGAGCACGTGCAGGTGATGACGGCCGATCCCGATTACTTCCTGAAGAACATGACCAACTATGGCGCACTGTTCCTCGGCGCGCGCACCAATGTCAGCTTTGGCGACAAGGTAATCGGCACCAACCACACGCTGCCAACGAAGAAGGCGGCGCGCTATACCGGCGGTCTGTGGGTCGGCAAGTTTATCAAGACCTGCACATATCAGAAAATTCTGACTGATGAGGCTTCGGCCTTGATCGGCGAGTATTGCTCGCGCCTATGCGGCCTGGAAGGCTTCGCCGGTCATGGCGAGCAAGCGAACATCCGCGTGCGCCGCTACGGCAATCGTGACGTGCCTTATGCCGGCACGGCTACGCCTTCCGAACTGACGGCGGTCTGATCTCAGCCATGGACCCGTTGCCGATCACGCCCAGCTTCCGGCTCGATGGCCGTCGTGCAATAGTGACCGGCGCGGGACGGGGTATTGGCCTCGCCATGGCCGCGGCCTTGGCGCAGGCCGGCGCCGAAGTTTCCCTCGTCGCCCGGTCAGAGGATGAGATTGCGGCTGTTGCGGAGGCGCTCCGTGCAGATGGTGGACTCGCCCATGCGCAAGTTCTTGATGTGACCGACAGCGCCGCAGTCGCTGACTTCTTTAAGAGCCAGCCCGCTTTTCATGTGTTGATCAACAACGCAGGCACCAATCGGCCCAAGCCGATGTGGGAAGTCAGCGAGGATGATTATGACGCGGTATTGGGGCTTAACCTTCGGTCCGCGTACTTTGTGGCCCAGGCTTGTGCGACCCGGATGATAGCGGAAGGGGTGGCAGGTAGCCTGATCCACCTCAGCAGCCAGATGGGTCATGTCGGTGGTCCAAACCGCTCCCTCTACTGTGCCAGCAAGTGGGGCATGGAAGGCATGAGCAAGAGCTTTGCAATTGATCTCGCACCCCATGGCATCCGTTCCAACACAATCGCGCCAACCTTCATCGAAACGCCGATGACCCGCCCGTTCTTTGAGGACGAGGCGTTCCGGGCCAGCGTGCTCGACAAGATCAAGCTTGGCCGGATTGGCCGAGTGGAAGACCTGATGGGGGCAGTCGTCTATCTGGCCTCTGACGCATCTGCACTTGTCACGGGAACCAGTCTGGTCGTCGATGGCGGCTGGACCGCCGATTGATCCTCCCACCCATTTAAAATGGTTCACACAGATGGTCCTGAACTTCGCAGTTCCTCTCTTCGTCCCTGCTAACCGGCCAGACCGTTTCGCCAAGGCGGCTGCGGCGGGCGCAGACGCCATCGTGTTGGACCTTGAGGACGCCGTTGCTCCCGAGGATAAGGACGCAGCGCGCAATTGCCTTGAAACGTCTTTCACTCACTTACCCGTGATCGTGCGGATCAACGGTTCGGGCACGCCCTGGCATCAGGCGGATATGGAAGCGGTGCTGAAACTGCGCCCTTCGGCGGTGATGGTGCCCAAGGCGGAGCTCAACACTCTGGCACGGCCAATCGACTCCTTGAAGGACGAGGTTCCGGTGCTCCTATTGGTCGAAACCGCGCGGGGACTTGCGGACGCCAGGGCAATGGCATGCATGCCGGGCGTGCACCGTCTGGTGTTCGGATCGGTCGACTATTGCAGCGACATCGGCTGCAAGCACACGCGGGAGGCTCTGTTGGCGGCCCGTAACGAGCTTGTCATTGCCTCGCGTCTCGCCAATCTGATTGCGCCAATCGATGGAGTGACCACCGCCATCGACGATCAGGACCTGATCGAAGACGATGCGCGGTATGCGCAGTCGCTGGGCTTTACCGGCAAGCTTTGCATCCATCCCAAGCAAGTGAACTCGATCTTTGCCGGACTTCGCCCCAGTCCCGACGAAGTGTCATGGGCAAGACGCGTGCTTGCGGCAGGTGAGGGCGGAGCCATCGCTGTGGATGGCGCTTTGGTGGATGAGCCTGTGCGCATCCGCGCCCGGACCATCCTCAAACTTGCCGGCCTGGAAGAGTAAAGACGAGATTGCCAGGTGACGGCTGCGAAATGGCCCCCGGGGCTGCTCATCGCCGCTAGAGAGCAGCCTTGCCGCTAATCTGTCACGATCCAGTTTGGCAGATCCGGATCCATGGCGAGCAGGGCGAGGCCATGTGCGATAGACGTCAGTTCATCGCCCTGCGCGATGCGGTCCTCACCAAAGCGCTGCTCGAACAGTTGGCGCACAGCCGGAATCAGCGAAGAGCCGCCCGTGAGAAAGACATGATCGATTTGATCGGGAGTCACGTTCGCGGCTGCCAACGCCTCGTTAATCGTCTGGCCGATGCGCATCAGATCGGGCTCAATCCAGCGTTCGAAGTCGCTGCGATGGACTTCTGCATTAATGGAGAGGTCCGGGCCTTCAAAGTGGAACTCTGCACGAGGCTCGGCTGATAGTGTTCGCTTGAGCTGGCCCACTGTCTCATACAGCGAATAGCCCAATTCGTTTTCAACTACTGCGATCATGCGCGCGGTGGCTGCCGGGTCGGCGGCGCTGCGTTTCAGCTTGTCGAGTTCGGCAAGAGTGCGCCGGTTGCGCATCAGCGCAAGGCGCGACCAATCGCCAAAGTCGGTGAAGTGCCCGTCCGGGATATCCAGAACCTTGTCGAACGAATGATATTTGCCGCCCTTGCCAAGCAGAGGCAGAACCAGATGGTCCATGATTCTGAAGTCAAATCTATCGCCCGCAATGCCGATACCCGCCGAACCAAGGGGGACACAGCGCTGTGGGGAGCCGGGGGCATTAACGCGCACAATGGAAAAGTCGCTGGTTCCGCCGCCGAAATCCGCCACCAGCAATGTTGCCGGATCGGTAAGGCGGGAAGCAAAGCTGTAGGCGGCGCCCAGCGGCTCATAAACATAGTGAACCGGCCGATCGAGAAGCGCGAACATGGCGTCATAGCGCGTTCTGGCCAGTGCTGGATCAGGCCGTGCACCCACATAGCGAACTGGCCGGCCGATGACGATCTGATCGGGCAGATTGGCTAGAACATCCCCACCGTGGGCTAGCAAATGGCGCAGGAACGTCTGGCCAAGTTCTTCGAAGCGCATTCTCTTGGCAAACAGGCTGGCGTGTTCGAACAGCGAGTTTGCCGCCATCGATTTGAAGGATTGCAGGAAACGCGAACCCTGCGGAAAATCCAGAAATTCGGCGATAGCCCAAGGGCCGGCCTCATGCCCCAGCCCGCCACGGATCGCGTCGTCTTGCCAGAAGCAGAGCGCTGACCGGAATACCTCGCTTGACCCGGAGGGGGCGGCGAAATCGACCAATTCCGATTGACCATCCTCGGTAATGCGCGAGACGACCGAGTTCGTCGTGCCGAAATCGATCCCGATGGCACGAGAGGTGAGCAGGTTGGAGGGTGTGGGCATTATTTTCTCAGCTACAGGCGGCCGGCGCCTATGGCAGCGTTGCCATAGGCGCGCAACCGGTCTGATCGACTGCTTGCTTTTCGGGTAATCAATGGTCAGACGAAAAGGCGATTGCGGGCAGAGTTTTTTCTGCCGCCTGAACAATTACTTCGGGCTAACTCGGTGTCTTGAGTGTCACCCACACGTCAACCGGGGTGATGAATTTGCCGGGAGCAGGTTTGCCAACGTCAATGCGCTCGGCCGTCACCAGCTCTCCCGTGGTTAGGTTGAAATTCGTCCATGGTTTCGGCATCCGCCCGAAGGTCATCTTCTGGATCGGCTTGCCGGTGACGGTGTTCATGATGGTAGCGACGATACTCATAGCGCGCCGCTATGGTTTTGAGCCGGCGCTGTCCATGCTCCGGGCTGGTTCCAACAGCGAATTGTCGTGGACAGATCCGATCAGGCTGGGGGAAATTCCAGCGGAGGATCGCCCGGTTGCCACGGATCCAGACGGACCATTATGGATTGAAACAGGTCGGATGAGAGGTGACCCCGCAACCATGCCTGCAAGCGGGGAATCGGCTGGCTATCGAACCAGTTGCGGTCGGTTTCAGCGAATTGCCGCACGAACGGGAAGATCGCCATGTCCGTGAGGCCGCGGTCGTCGCCACAAAGATTGTCTTGCAAAGACAGCCGTGCTTCCAACACCTGCAGCAATTCAACGCCCGCGGCGCGATGCTGGGCCTGATCTGAGCCGTAGCGATCAGGATACTTGTAGCGATCGAGGTGGTGCTTGAACGGTCCGTCATTGGCTTCAATCAGAGCTGTATCCTCGCGCTCCAGCCAGCCTTCGGGATCGTTTCGCTGCAACGCCCAGCGCATGATGTCCAGGCTTTGCTCGATCACTATGGCATCCGGCGTAACGATAACCGGTACAGTCGCTTTCGGAGACGCCTGGATCAGTTCAGCCGGTTTGCGGGACAGCTTCACCTCCCGGATGTAACACGTCGTTTTGCTTGCCATCAGCGCCAGTCGAGAGCGCATGGCATAAGGACAGCGTCTGAAACTGTAGAGGATCGGCCTAGTCGTCACGTGCGTCCGTCATGCTTGCACCGATGTGCGTAGTCCCGCGTGCCCGGGCGAGCATTTCCTGCCGGTTGCGTTCGGCATAGGCGGCCTTCTGCTCTTCGGTCCGGGTTGCATGGCAGGCAGGGCAACAGACGCCTTCTTCGTAGAGCGGCGACGCCCGATCCTCGGTGCTCACTGGCCTGCGGCACCCGTGGCAAAGCGTGTGGGTGCCCAGTTCCAGCCCATGACGGATCGCGACGCGCTGATCGAACACGAAGCATTCGCCTTCCCACAGGCTTTCTTCAGGCGGAACAGTTTCCAGATATTTCAGGATGCCGCCCTGCAGGTGATAGACTTCGTCGATGCCTTCCGACTTCAGGAAGGCGGTCGATTTTTCGCAGCGGATGCCGCCGGTGCAGAACATTGCTACCTTGGGTTTTTCCGCGCTGCCCAGCAACCGCGCGCGCTCAGCGCGGAACCATGTGGGAAAATCCCGAAAGCTTGAGGTTTTGGGATCAACTGCGTTGGCAAACGTGCCGATGGCGACTTCATAGTCATTGCGCGTATCGATGACTATCGTATTGGGATCGCTGATAAGTTCATTCCAATCCCAGGGCGACACGTAGTGGCCGGTGCCTTGCATTGGATCGATATCCGGCTGGCCCATGGTGACGATCTCGGGCTTGATCCGCACTTTCATGCGGTAGAACGGCATCGTCTCCGCCCAGGAATACTTTACGTCGAGATCCGCACATCCCGGCAGGTTTTTGATAAACGATACCACCTGCTCAATTGCCTGTTCGGATCCGGCGACTGTACCGTTGATTCCTTCTGCGGCAATGAGAAGCGTGCCTTTCAGACCGACTGAACAGCTCAGGCTGGCCAGTTCGCGCTGAACGGCGTCGCAATCTTCCATACGCGCAAACTTGTAGAGCGCGGCAACACAGATGGGGGAGGATGGGGTACTCAAGCAATTGTCTCCATCAGCGCTGCTTCTTGGAAATTGGGGCGGTAAAGTCCGGGTCCTTTTTCGCCACCCAATCCACGAATTTCCGGACGCTTGGATTGGCTAGCAGGCCCTCGACATCCATCCCGTGGCGCTGCAATTCGGAATTGGTGAAGTTGGCGATTAGTGTCTGTTGGCAAATGCTGTGCATTGGCACGACATCTCGCCCGCCCCGGCTTTTCGGGACTGGGTGGTGCCAAACAATCGTCTGGCCGGTTGGCCGTCCGCACAGCCAGCAATATACGGGCTCGGGAGCCTCTTCATCACTTTCGATTTCGTCATCGTAGCCGCCTTTGGGGTGTTTGCGCGCCATGGTCTGTCGAATGTGCCTTCAAGAAGTGCCTAGGATGACGCCCTTTATCGAAATGGCGCTTTCAGGGCAAATCCATCACTGCGGGGATATGGCGATTTCCGGCGGAGCGTGATCGGATCGTCTGACACACTGCAATAATGCTCCCACAATTTTCGCACGCGTGTTAAGAGCGGATACAGGCGAAAAAAGGACATGGCTATGTTCGAAGCCGTCGATGCTCTGTTGCTTGCCCGCATACAATTCGCGTTTACCGTAAGTTTTCATTTTCTGTTCCCAGCCTTTTCGATTGGCTTGGCGAGCTTTCTTATGGTGCTTGAGGGATTGTGGTTGGCCACCGGCCGGGGCGTTTTTGCCAATCTTTTTCGTTATTGGCTAAAGATCTTCGCCATCGTCTTCGCCATGGGCGTAGTCTCCGGTATTGTCATGTCCTACCAGTTCGGCACCAACTGGTCGGTCTTTTCGGATAAGGCCGGTCCGGTAATTGGGCCGCTAATGGCCTATGAAGTGCTGACCGCATTTTTCCTTGAAGCGGGCTTTCTGGGCGTGATGCTGTTTGGCATCAACAAGGTTGGCCGTAACCTGCACTTCGCCGCTACTTGCGCGGTAGCAATCGGCACTTTCATTTCTGCGTTCTGGATACTTTCGGTCAATAGCTGGATGCAGACGCCGTTCGGTTATGAGATCGGAGCAAACGGCCAGTTCCTGCCCGGTCCAAGTTGGACCGCGATCATATTCAATCCCAGCTTTCCCTATCGCCTCGTCCACACGGTGCTGGCTGCTTACCTGACGACCGCCTTTGCGGTTGGTGGTGTTGGCGCATGGCATCTGCTGAAGGACCGGACGAATCCCGGCGCGCGCACGATGTTCTCCATGGCGATGTGGATGGCGGCGATCGTCGCCCCCATCCAGATCTTTGCAGGTGATTTGCACGGTCTCAACACGCTACAACATCAGCCGGTGAAGGTAATGGCAATGGAAGGCCATTACCAAAGCTATCCCGACGGCGCGCCACTTATCCTGTTCGGCATTCCCGACAGCGCGGAAAAGCGCGTGAAATACGCCGTTGAGATCCCCAAGGGCTCATCACTCATTCTCAAGCATGACCTGAATGCACCACTCAAGGGATTGGACACCGTACCCGACGAAGACGTGCCGCCCGTCGGCATCGTGTTCTGGGCCTTCCGCGTGATGGTGGGGCTGGGCTTTGCCATGTTGGGCATTGGTCTGTGGAGCCTGATCGCCCGGGCGCGGGGCAGGCTCTTCAGCTGGCCGTTGTTGCACAAGGCCGCGCTCGTCATGGGGCCATCGGGGTTCATCGCGGTGCTGGCGGGGTGGGTTGTCACAGAAGTGGGACGCCAGCCTTTTACGGTCTACGGCCTGCTGCGCACTGCGGAAAGCGCGTCGCCGCTACAGGCCCCTGCCGTCGCCACTTCGCTTTTGGCTTTCGTCATCGTGTACTTTGCCGTCTTCGGTATGGGCATCTGGTATCTGCTGCACCTGATGAAGAAACCGCCAGAGGCGCACGAAGGCACGTTGGATGGCAGGCCGATCAGAACTGCGGGAATTACTCCTGCCCCCGCGATTGAAGGAGGCCAATGACATGCTTGACCTCACTGTAATCTGGGCTGTCATCATCGGCTTTGCGATTGTCGCCTATGTTGTCATGGATGGCTTTGACCTGGGGATTGGCATTCTCTTCCCGCTGTTCAAGGTGGGCAAGGACCGGGACACGGCGATCAACAGCGTCGCGCCCGTGTGGGATGGCAATGAAACCTGGCTGGTGCTGGGCGGGGGCGGGCTGCTGGCGGCCTTCCCGCTGGCCTATGCGATCATTCTGCCCGCTCTTTACGCGCCGCTGATCGCAATGCTGTTGGGTCTGGTGCTGCGCGGTGTCGCCTTTGAGTTCCGTTGGCGCGACCCCTCGCATCGCGCCTTATGGGACATGGCGTTCACGGGCGGTTCGGCAGTCGCCACTTTTGCCCAAGGGGTGGCGCTAGGCGCTCTGCTTCAAGGGATCAGCGTCTCAGGCCGCGCCTATGCGGGTGGATGGTGGGAGTGGCTCTCGCCATTTTCAATTCTGACCGGATTCGGGCTAATGGTCGGCTACGCGCTGCTCGGCAGCTGCTGGTTGAATGCCAAGACCGAAGGAGCCTTGCAGCAGCAGGCAGTTACTTATGCGAAACGGCTGGGGGTTGCTCTGCTTGCGGTAATTGTTGCGGTCAGCCTTGCTACGTTGAGCTTGGAACCGAGTTACCATGACCGCTGGCTGGATTGGCCCGGCATTGTCGCCACCGCGCAAGTGCCGCTGGCAACGCTGATCGTCACGGTGCTGTTCTATCGCAGTCTGGCACAACGCAAGGACGTGCAGCCTTTCCTCTGGGCGTTGGGACTGTTCGGGCTGTGTCTGCTGGGCCTCGGCATTTCAATCTGGCCCTACGTGGTACCCGCACGTGTCACGATCTGGGAGGCTGCCGCCCCCTACAGCAGCCAGCTGTTCATGCTGATCGGCAGTGCTGTGCTCGTGCCGGTGATCCTTGCTTATACGGCGTGGGCCTATTGGGTGTTTCGTGGCAAGGTTGACAGCGAAGGGTACCACTGATGCGCGAAGGCCTGACACGGCTGGGATGGTTTGTCGCGATCTGGGCGGCCAGTATCTGCGCGCTTGGTCTGGTGTCCATGGGCCTGCGGCTGTGGTTGAATTAGGTGCCTGCGGAAAAGCGCGAAAGTTTGCAGAATATCTCAAACGCAACCGCACCGGTCGCGGCGACCACCACGTTCGTTCGTCTGCCCGAAATCGCGTTTCTTTGCGCTGCGATCAGCTCCTGACAAATTCGAGGAGATCGGCGTTGATCACTTCGGGGTGCGTCTGCGCCATTCCGTGAGGCAGCCCCTCATAGGGCTTTAGTGTCCCATTTTTCAGTAGCTCGACCGACTTGGGCCCGTGGTTGGCATACGGCACGATCTGATCGTCAGTGCCGTGCATTACCAGTACCGGGACGGCTATCGCCTTCAGATCCTCAGTGAAATCGGTTTCCGAGAAAGCCTTGATGCAGTCGTATTGCGCCTTGGCGCCGCCCATCAATCCCTGGCGAGACCAGTTGTCGATCAGCCCTTGGCTTACCTTTCCGTCTTCGCGATTGAAGCCAAAGAACGGCCCGGAGGCGACCTCGCGGTAAAACTCTGCACGATTGGCGATCACGTTTGCCCGGAAGTCGTCAAACACGGCGAGGGGAACTCCGTCCGGATGCGTGTCGGATTGCACCATGATGGGTGGCACCGCGCCGATCAACACAGCCTTTGAAACCCGACCCGGTGCGGCCCGCGCGACATAGCGCGCCACTTCACCTCCGCCCGTAGAATGGCCGACGTGGACTGCGTTCTTTAAATCCAGCGCTTCTGCGAGTTCAGCAAGGTCTGCGGCATAAGTATCCATATCGTTGCCTGTGTCGGTCTGTGTCGAACGACCATGGCCGCGACGGTCAGGCGCGATGACCCGATAGCCTTCGCCAAGAAAGAAGAGCATCTGGCTGTCCCAGTCGTCGGCTGACAGCGGCCACCCATGGTGGAAAACGATAGGCTGTGCGTCTTTGGAACCCCAATCCTTGTAGAATATTTCGGTGCCATCCTTGGTGGTAATCGTTGCCATGATTCCATCCTTTTATGCTTGTATGCCGCTTATGCCTGACGAGAGCCATCTTGGATCGCGGACGCAGATTAGATGGAAACGTTGGCCCAAAATGGGCCTGATCCGATCCATTTATTGCTCTTTTTAAAGCTTCAGCGCTCGATGATCGTTTAAGTAGTCTATCATGACTTTGTGGGTTCTGAAAACGGACGGATAATTAATTTATAATTTGATTAAGCGCGATGTCGTCGAATAGCAGATCACTGCAAGAAAACGAAGTTTTGGCAGGTTGGGAAAACGAAAAAGCCGCGCAGAGTGATCCACGCGGCCATCGTCATGCTTGGTATTGTCGCGCCTCAGCAATCGAGCGTGTTCACCCGTTCCCATTCTGTGAGGTGGCGGGAATAATCGTTCCACTCAGCGTGCTTGAACTTGAGATAGGCGGGAACAAGTTCGCCAAGCGCGTCGCCCAGGATTGGCGATGCCTCCAGCGCGCGCAGGGCGTCCAGTAGGTTGAGCGGCAGCTTCTTGGCGTCTGGCACGGTATGGCCATCGGTATACATGTTGATATCGAGCCTTGGTCCCGGCTCACGACCGTTGGCGAGGCCGTCGAGCCCGGCGGCGAGCACTACGGCGGGCATCAAGTAGGGATTGGCCGCACCGTCGGCCAAGCGCAGTTCGAAGCGGTCGCCCTCCGGCACGCGCACCATGTGGGTGCGGTTGTTGCCGGCCCACGTTACCGAGTTGGGTGCCCATGTCGCGCCGGAGACTGTGCGCGGCGCATTGATGCGCTTGTAACTGTTGACGGTGGGGTTGAGAAAGGCAGCCAGCGCATCGGCTGAGTGGATCACCCCGCCGATGAAGCTAAGCCCGATAGCGGACAAACCTTCGGGAGCCTGGGCATCTTCAAAGGCATTCACATCGCCCTTCCACACGGAAACATGCATGTGGCAGCCATTGCCCGTGAGATTGGCGAAGGGCTTGGGCATGAAGGTGGCGCGCAAGCCGTGCTTTTCCGCGATCGAACGTACCATGAACTTGAAGAAGGCTTGCCGGTCGGCCGTGATGAGCGCGTCGGCATAGAGCCAGTTCATCTCGAACTGCCCGTTCGCGTCCTCGTGGTCGTTTTGATAGGGGGCCCAGTCCAGATATTCCATGCAGTCGCAGATCTCGGAGATAATGTCATAGCGGCGCATCAGCGCCTGCTGATCATAACACGGCTTGGACTGCGTATCCGCTCCATCTGATATCATGGTGCCGTCCGGCGAGATCAGGAAGAATTCACACTCCACGCCAGTCTTCATCTGCAGGCCGAGTTCTGCGGCCCGGGCGAGCTGCGCCTTCAGGACATTGCGGGGGCCATGCGGCACAGGCCTGCCGTTCATAACCGGGTCGGCTGCCAGCCAGCCGATTTCCGGCCGCCAGGGCAACTGGATGAGGGTGGAAGGATCAGGCACGGCGAACATGTCGGGATCTGCTGGGGTCATGTCCAGCCATGTGGCGAAGCCAGCAAAGCCTGCGCCGGCTTTGACCATGCCGTTGATGGCGGAGAGGGGCACCAGCTTTGAGCGTTGGATCCCCAGAAGGTCCGTGAACGAAATAAGAAAGTATTTTATGCCAGATGCTTTGCCAACTTCATACAGATCAACAGACATTTCTACACCCCCCTGTGATGGCCATGCCATCCAGATGCTATGAGTTCATATTCCGCCTGCGATTTGTTTTCTGTTATTCTGATTACATTTCGGATGCGTCACCTACATCGGCGTGCATCCGGGTATCCAGTTCGTGCCAGCCAGCGGCACGCGCGCCATGGCCGCGGCTTCAATGGTGAGTGCCACCAGATCTTCGGGTTCCAGATTGTGCAGATGGCTTTTGCCGCAGGCACGGGCGATGGTCTGCGCCTCCAGCGTCAGCACGGCGAGGTAGTTGGCCAAGCGCCGACCTGCAGCCACCGGATCGAGCCTGGCGGCCAGCATCGGGTCCTGCGTGGTTATACCTGCCGGATCGCGACC
>JAZQRJ010000075.1:0-6018 GCA_045629505.1 Novosphingobium sp. | reverse complement strand
TAGGCATCTACTCCTCCTCTCATCCGACTGATAATGTCGGTGCGAAAACGTCTTCGGCAATACTCATTCAAGTGCGTTGATCAGCTTTCCACTCTCGAGGTCTTCATAAGCGGTCATGGTACGAAGATGCGCCATTACGGTGATTTCCCATCCATAATTCACGACCGGCGTTATAAGCCAGCCTACGAAAACGCCCCAGACCATGGCGCGGCGGTACTCTGTCCAGAGCATCTCGGTCGCAGGAACGTCTTTCACTCCATGCGCCATCAAGCGCAGACGATAGTAGGTCAGCAGATCTCGTTCATGCACGCGACGCTCCGAAACGGAGAGCCCCGTTGCGATCAGGTAGCTGATATCGTGCATGGCAAAGCCCTTCGAGGTGAGCTGCCAGTCAAACAGGCCGCCACTGTCGTCGGGGAGGCTGTATGTGTTCCCGATGTGTGTGTCGCCGTGGCACAATGTCTGCGGTAAGGTAGCCTGATGTCGCTGCAGGCGGTGGACCTGGCGGAACAGACTATCAACATCGGTACCCAGCCGCTCGACCATTTCCCGCTTGAACTGGTTTGAAGCCAGTTCGTCGGCGGCGTGGGGCGGTAGGACATGAGGAGACGAAAACTGATCGTGAATGGTGCCGCGTGTGTGGGCTTCAATCCAGCTTGATGCCGCCTGCAACTTTGCGCTGTCCCAATAACGAGCGTGCAGGATGGCGAGTTGGTCAAGCAGTGACATCATGCGGGGGAGGCTTGTCGTGACGTTGACATGCGGAAAGGTGACGCCTCGGTCGCGCAAATCTTCCATCATCAAAAGCATGGAATTGGAGCCACTGTCGTAAGCTCCTCCAAGGAACTGCGGGGACTCCAGAAATTTCCATGGCCTTACGTGCCGGTAGATATTGATCTCATTGCGATAGAGGACGCCGGCTGCGCCGGCAATTGGATCGGGCAGGGAAGGATTCCCTGGATCCGCCTTGGCAACCTTGATTACGACATGCGCAGGCAAGTCGGACGGTGTCCCATCGGCATACTCAATATCGATGCAGATGCGACCGGCCGAAGATGCGTGACCAAGGCCAACGGCGTGGCTTTCGGTAACCGCGAATGATCTGGCGACGACACCAGGGTTCTGCTCGTTCAGATAGTGATTGATAACCTGAAGCGTGAGATCAGCCGGGTTGGTCGGTAGAGGGTGCGAGGACATGCTTAAGTTCTCTCTCCATTTTATTGCTTTTGTCTCAGCTATGCTCAGCTCTGCGCACCGTCAGATCGCCCCCGCCGACAATGCAAACGCTCGGGCCCAACCACCAACAAGGCGATGCGCGATGCATTTTGCTACCCAGCGTCGCTCATTATTAGAGTCCGCATCGCTATCGCATTTCTGGCCGCAGGATATTGGGCCATGATGACCAAGGAGGACTTCGACGGTGTTTGGCACGCAGCCCGCCCCGAGGGGAAAGGCTGCGTACGATCTGATCAACGTGAACCGAATACGAACCGGGCATTTATGCCAAATTCGCGCGGTTCTGTCACAGTGATCCCGTAATAATTGGTGTATGAGAGCGTCCCGTGGGACAGCGTAGATGTTGAACGCAGGCCTTCGTTAGTCAAAACCCGGAATGTGTTTGTCAGGTTCTTCGCATAGAGCGAAAACTCCCAGATCCCGTCCGGGTGACGCAGGCCAGCATAGACGTTGAGTAGACCATGAGCTTTCACACTATCAATCGCACTTTGCGGGTCGCCCTGCGACTTGCCCTTCCATGAGTAGAGCCCGCGCAGATAGCCATCCATCGAATCGCTGATCGGGTGGGTATACTCCGCCATCAGTGCGCCGCTCCACGGTGCCGAGTTGGCGGAACGCTGTGTTACTTGGCAGGCGCTAAGGAAATCCGTTCCCGTCGCCCCAAATAGAGCCTGGGCGTTGGGCTGGCTGGTCAGAAGATCATCCACTCCGTCCTGGTCCATGTCTGTGCAGGGGACCAGGCCCTTCTTGATCTTGCCGAGCGCATAGCTGAACATGGCGCCCAGATTGACGTTCGGCACGGGCGCGAATGACACTTCAGCCTCCACACCCTTGACGGTAACCGGAACGGCCGCGGCGTACTGAACCTGTTCAACGCGAAGCTGCGTCAGGTCTGCTGGGTTGTAGGAATCCGGCACAATAGACCACGGCCCGACAAGTGAGCGATACGGGTAGTTCTTGAAATCCTGATAGAAGCCGGCGATGTTGGCCCGCAGTCTGTTGTCCAACCAGGACGACTTTAGGCCCAGTTCATAGGACTTCGATTTTTCGGCAGGTGTTCCCTGGAATTGCAGCTGAAAGGGCGATGCATTTACAGGTCCGCCAATGACGACCGTGGATGGCCGCCATGAGCTGCCGGCACTGGCATAGACCATCAGGTTTTCGTTTACGCGCTGCTTGGCGGATGCTGTCCAGATTGTAGCTTCCATGTCGCTATCCCGGCGAAGGCCGGGATCATCCACCCCGAAGGCTGTCAGGCCAGACGTGGTTTCATACCAGATGTGACGCAAGCCGCCGGACAGCTCCGTTCCTTCGCCCACATGAACTGTAAGGTTGCCGAAGATCGATTGTTCTTTTTCGTCGATGTAACGGACCAGTGGGACGCTGTAAATTTGCGCGATCGTAGTCGGAGCCAGCGGCGGAAGGGGCGTGCCGACGACACCCACCGACCGATTGAAATCCGTGTCGGATCCGGTGTCGTAATGCATGTACCCAACCACGTAATCGAACATGTCGGCAATGCGTTCATCGTTCTGAAGGCGAATTTCGTGCGACGTATTCTTGCTGGTGGTGATTGAATGCCACGCGTAAGGCGCGGAGATGCCGGTCGGAATACCGATGATGCCCGTCGGGCCCACACCTGCGAAATACGACAACGGCGCAACCTGGTTAGTGAACAGTCCGGCGTTATCCTGCGGGTTTAGGCCGTCCAGAAACTGGTTTGACCGCAGCCCCACATAGGTCAAACGTTGACCTTTCAGGTTGAGCTGGGCCTGCCAATAATACTGGTCGAATTTTTGCGTTACATCCATCGGATAGCGGCCGGCGACAGCCTGACGATCCTTTGCTCGGATGAAGTTGGGGCTGGCTAGAGGGGATCCCGGATCATAGTCCTGAATAGACTGCACCTGAGAATACTGCAGTGAATTGCGGTTCAGGGTCTGATAGTTGAAATCAAGCAGCAGTACGCCGTCGAACGGATCGGCGCTGACGCTGTAGCGCGCGCCTTCCGTTTGGTTGCGGAGCTTTGCATCTGAATCGTTGAACGGGCGGACGCGTGAGCCGTGATCGTTGCTGGCGATGCCGGCAACACGGATACCCAGCTTGCCCTCAAGGATTGGAATGTTGAGCGCGCCGTTAAGATTGTAGCCGCGGATGTCATTAACGGTAGCATTGATATTACCACCAGTCGCGAAGAGGTTAGGCTTACGCGTGGTGATATTGATGGAACCGGAAGGTGACGCACGACCGCGCAGGGTTCCCTGCGGGCCGCGCAGAACCTCGATCTGACCCACGTCAAACAGTCCCTGCAGCACCGCATTAGAGGAAATGGGCGCGTCGTTGTAATAGAATTCAACCGTTGCAGCGGTGCCGCTGATATTGACGTCGAAATTGACGCCGCGAATGGTGTTGACCGAACCAACACCGTTGGGATTGGCGACCAGCGACAGACCGGGGACGACTGCCTGAATGTCTTCGAACCGGCGAAGGTTGAGCTTTTCGAGGGCATCTGCGGTCACGGCATTAACGACGGCGGGAACGTCCTGTACGGATTCGTCGCGGCGCCGCGCTGTTACGACGATTTCCCCGCTGACACCCTGTTGCGGAATGACCACCGGTTCCGTTTGGGCCGCGTATGTTGGCCCCACGGGCGCGACGGCATAAACTCCGGCCAACAACAATGACTTGCGAATGATCATCAACACGCCTCCCCTTGGTGCAGATTTATCTCTGCGTCTCTTGACTGGGCGTTTGCGTTATTCGGTGGAACGTAAAGCGTCAAATGCTGAAAGAGGAAATATTTGCGGCGACGTCAAGTGAGCGCTGAAAACCTATGCAGACTTCAATCGTAGTAGGCGGCGTGTACGCGGAACACAGGGCTCACGACCAATACGTCGTACGCGTTCCAGCGGATAGTTGTCGGGCTGGTGCAGCCACCACGTTAAAATCTAAAATGCTGCTCGTTACACCGAATAGGCTTTCAATGCGCCGCGCCCCCGCGCTTGAATTGAGCCATTATCGTGGGAGCTACGGGCATCCATTGCTACCGGGAGCCATGCCCGCGCAAAGGCATTGTTGCCGCCGAAGCAGCGCCTCGGCTGCACCCATCGCCGCCTGACCGCGGTTGCGATGCTCTCAATCGCGGACTTAATAGTGTCGGGCAGTCCTGACGACCTTTGCGCGAGAAAATAGCCCGTCGATCTATAAGGATGCGAAGGTTGCCCATTTCGTGGCAGCCGAGCGCATGGATGGCGGTCATCGTGCGGTGACGCTCAACTTCTGGAGTGGTCCATATGGCAAGATGTTCGAGTATGATCTGGGGCGTGGTTCGGGTCCTGTCCGGCTACGACCAATGGATCGCACTGCCGATGGGCAACGGCTCTGGCCCAGAGCGGCCGACGGCGCAACATGGACAGTGATGCTCTCGAAGGGCGTCCTGCTGCTCCAAAACGGTGGCGTCGGCCGCGCGTTTTCCTGTGGCAGTACTAGGGGCCGGTGGATGGGCGCGGTACCGCATGTCTTCAGTGCATCCCTGAAGGAAGCGCGCTTCGGTTCGTAGCAACGAGTTCATGCAAGCACGCCCTTGAACGCGTAGTCGATCTTGCCGCTTGCTGCCCTGGCCGCATTGAGTACCGGCCTTCACGCTCTCTGTGTCAAAACCAACCGGTTGGGACACGCGGTGAATGTTTCAGGGCGAGGGTTAGGAGCGTCGTTTGTTTCGCGGATAGTAAGACATTAATCTTTCACCGCTAGCCGGACGCGATGGCGACCCATCTACAACAAGCGAAAAATGCAAAGACCCGTAACGGCGGCCAATCCTTGTTTGAACGCGCGTTGGAAGCTCTGCCAGACGGGGTTCTGATTACGAACTCGTCGCGCAAGGTGGTCTACACAAACCGGGCTTTCGCCAAGCACTGGGATATACCTTCCACTCTCCTCGTGACAGGGGATGAAGGAGCATTGCTCCGGTACGTCACATCGCAGTTGACAGACGGTCCAGCGTTCCAGTTTGAGGTGGAACGTCTGAACGGAATTAACGAAAGCTCGGAGGACGAGATCCGCTTCAAGGACGGCCGGATTTTTTCAAGGCGCAGCGTCCCATTCGAGGAAGATGGCGCGGCGGGAGGACGAATCTGGATATTCACGGATGTTACCGACGCCCGAAATGCGCTGGTTGATGCGCTAACAGGCCTTCCAAACAGGCGAGCTTTTTCGCGTGCCTTTCCGGTTTTCGCCAGAGCGGCGAACGATGGTTTTCTACGCGCGGTTGCTGTCATGGATATCGATAACTTCAAGCAGTTCAACGATCTCTACGGACACGCGGCCGGGGATGTTGTGCTCAGCCAGATTGGGCGGATCCTGAAATCGCGCTTTGAAGGAGCGGATGATCTTGTATTTCGCATTGGGGGCGAGGAGTTTCTTATGGCCTCCAAAGCTCGCTCGACGATCAGCGCAGTCGCCTTTTACGAGCAGGTTCGAGAGGCCGTATCAGATATGGATGTGCCCCATGCCGGGAATGAGCCCCATTCGCGTGTGACTGCGTCGCTGGGATTAGGAACCTTCCGGTGTCCAATGGACGGTAGAAACGTGTTCGATCGCGTAGATGCCGCGCTTTACCGGGCCAAGTCGAACGGTCGGAACATGACGATCCAGATCTCTTTTTGAACCCAATCGAGACAGGTAACAACTATTGTCTGGGCTCCAGAGCCGTCGCTGGCGCTGGTGTTCAAAACCGAGCGGTTTTGACACCCTCCTAAACAGCCGCCCACTACCTTTATCGGC
>JAZQRJ010000074.1:0-17412 GCA_045629505.1 Novosphingobium sp. | reverse complement strand
GTGCCAATCGGCGCAGCATGGCGAGAACATCGGTGACGCGGGGTGGAGCAGTCCGGTAGCTCGTCAGGCTCATAACCTGAAGGTCGTAGGTTCAAATCCTACCCCCGCAACCAACACACGGCAAAACCCACCCTATCTAGCTCCTGGGCTTCCGCCTGCCCCATCGCATCGCGGACACAGTCGAGCACCACTCCTCCCTCCTCCCATAATCGCTGAATAACCAAATCGCGAAAACCAACGCGGAGGCTTGGTGGCCTGAAGTGAACAACGGCGCTCCCCTTCAATGGCCGGATGCCGTCGAAAATCCACGCTGCAGCGCGTTGTCTCAAACTCTTGCGCAAAAAGGAATAGGGGGAACATCACGGGAAGACGAAGCCGCATGGAAAATTCGCTGGCGCCACGCGACATTGTTCATCCAGGGTCTGGAGACCAGCAAAGCTCAGAAAATGCTGCGCGGGTGGCTGAAAGCGTTTTTCTTTAATTGCAGGTGGAACCCCATGTGGCGGTGGCTTTCAGGATAAGAGGCTCGGTAGGTGGCGGGCAGTGCCATTGCCTTCAGCCTCGCTTAATTCATTGTGCCACTCTCAGGGGACTCGCATGTGAGGGATCCCTCAGCGGCTAATCAGTTTACCGTAGGTACTTGGAGTGAATTGACGGTTGGATACGAGCCCATCCTGCTACCGAGTTTGCGACGCCCGGCACGGTGTTGAGACACGGGTGCGTAACGGTGCCTGAAATAACTTCGCACACAGGTTTAGCACGGCAGACAGTTCAGGTGGCCGTCAACAGGATGGCAGGGGGCTGAACTACTGGCCCAGTCGGCAAATCCCAATCAAAGCCTTCTAAGCTGCTTGAGGTATTGCCCAAGGGCACGGGGAGGAGAATGAGCCCGCCCGCTCCTTTGGCCGCCAAAATTATCCGGCAAGGGATCGGCGAATTGAGGAAGGGGGTTTCCAAGGCGGTTGAGCGCGTGCTGCGCTGTCATCGCAGAAAGCTGGGGAGCGGATGTCGTCCAGGAGCCGTAGAGAAATCCTCGATCCATGATTCATCCCGGGAATAAAATGCGGGCTGAATTTAGAGTGCTGTGCGGGATACACGTGCCCTTAGGTTCCTGCGCGGATATTGGAGGGCTCCGGGTCCGGCAGGGTGGGCATTTTGAAGTGCTGCACCACCCTGTCGCGAACTACGCCCTACAGCTTGGGGACTAGCGTTATGCGTCCGGCTGCGCGTCTAGATCGACTTTCCCTTCACGTGGCCAGTGCCGAAGAGCGCGGCAGGCCTCGATGAATTTACCGGCGTCGGCTGCCGCCACAATCGGCAGGCAGGCTTCGTCCAGGTCATCGGCAATTCCGGCAGCCTCAAAGATGGCTTTCGCCTCGGGACTGATGCCGATGAACTTGCAGTGGGCAAACGCATCGGTGACAAAGTCCTTTGCCGCCGCATCGATCGAGAGTAGCGCGGCTCCTTCCGCAGATACGAGCACAGCGACAGCATCGAAGAGGACCGAAGGTCCGCCGTCGATCTTGTACTGCGCAGCCACTGCCGTCCCGTTCGACAGGGTTACCCCGGCGATCTTGGGCGCGATAACCTCAAACACTGCACCTTCGGCATCAACCGCTGCCGTCACAGCCTTGAACAGGTCTGCGTCCGCACCGTCAGTCATCAGGATGCCCAGCTTGCGTCCCTTGAAGCTGTCAGGGCCATTCTTGACGATCGAGAGAGGCTTGGACGGCGGCAGGTTCGTGATCGGTTCGCGCGCGGCTACCGCCGGGTCGGGAAGCGGCAGGCCGAGGCCATCGGCAACGGTTGCAGCAAGCCCTTCATCGATATTGCGCAGGTGGGACACCGAGCGCGACCGGATATCGGGCCTTTCCACTCTGGAAAGTTCGAACACCAGTGCATCGCCAATGTGCTTCTGCTCTACCGGCGTCTGGCTGATGAAGAACTGCCGAGCCTGGCTGTAATGATCGGCGAAGGTTTCGGAACGCACACGCTGCTTTGGCCCGTTAGCTTCTTCAGAGAAACTGGTGAAACCACGCTCTGGGTTTTCTCGAGGCCCGCCAATCGTCGGACCCCAGCTGTTGGGCTCATAGTTCACGCGTCCCTTCGGATTGATCATCGCCATGTGACCATCCTGTTGGAAATGAGCCATCGGGCATTTGGGCGCGTTGATCGGGATATGCGTGAAGTTTGGACCACCCAACCGCTTGATCTGCGTGTCCAGGTAGGAGAAATTCCGTCCTTGCAGCAACGGATCGTTTGAGAAATCGATGCCCGGCGGGACATTCTGGGTGCAGAAGGCGACCTGTTCGGTTTCTGCGAAGAAGTTATCGACCACGCGATCCAGAACCAGCCTTCCGACGGTGCGAACCGGCACAAGTTCTTCGGGAATGATCTTGGTTGCATCCAGCACATCGAAATCGAAGCTGTCCGCAAAGGCATCATCGAACAATTGGACGCCCAGTTCCCATTCGGGAAAATCGCCTTGGGTGATAGCATCCCACAAATCGCGCCTATGAAAATCGGGATCTGCCCCGTTGATCTTCACTGCTTCGTTCCAGACAACAGACTGAAGCCCTTGCTTGGGTTTCCAGTGAAACTTCACGAACGTGGATTTGCCATTGGCATCGACCAGACGGAACGTGTGGACTCCGAAACCTTCCATGGTGCGAAAGGATCGCGGAATGGCTCGATCCGACATGATCCACATGACCATGTGCAGGCTTTCTGGCGTCAGACTGATGAAGTCCCAGAAATTGTCGTGCGCGGTCTGGGCCTGTGGGAACATGCGGTCAGGCGCCGGTTTTGCTGAGTGAATGAGATCCGGAAACTTGATTGCATCCTGGATGAAAAACACCGGAATGTTATTGCCAACCAGATCCCAGTTGCCTTCGCGGGTGTAAAGCTTCACCGCGAACCCGCGCACATCGCGCGCAAGATCGAACGATCCTTTTGATCCTGCGACAGTCGAAAACCGAACGAATGCCGGCGTGTTTTCGCCCACACGTTGCAAAAAGTCCGCCCGAGTCACGTCTGCAAGACTGTCGGTCAACTCGAAATAGCCATGGGCGCCAAAGCCGCGAGCATGCACGACGCGCTCTGGAATGCGTTCATGGTCGAAATGGAAGATCTTTTCGCGGAAGTGGAAGTC
The DNA here is from genome assembly GCA_045629505.1 of Novosphingobium sp. Classification (GTDB taxonomy): domain Bacteria; phylum Pseudomonadota; class Alphaproteobacteria; order Sphingomonadales; family Sphingomonadaceae; genus Novosphingobium. The sequence continues at coordinate 14,261 of JAZQRJ010000074.1, read as the reverse complement.
CTCCATCAGAGTAGGGCCGCGTGAACCTTGTCGGAGGCTGTTTTGATCGTCCGCAACCGGAATGCCTTGCTGGGTGGTCAGGGTCGGCACCTCGCCATCGGCTACCTGATGCGTTTCACCCCCAGCGCCTTGGGGCTCACCGTACGAGAGGGACATGTCCGCGTCTTCAGGAGCAGGAGGTGCCTTCTTAGGCGGCATCACCTTTTTCTCCGAGGGGGATGTGCCGGCTGATGTCGTTGCGGATTTAGCGGATTGGTCCTGCCCGGGTTTATTTGCCATGATCGCTCCTTGTCGTGAAAGTGCAATCGTAACGGCAGCGTTTTACCCGCCGCGTCCGACAGCTTGTATTGTGCTGCAACGAGCGAGTTCGGCCGCAGTTGCGCGGACCTGTTAAAAAACAGGGTTAACGGGAAAGATGGCGGGGATGAGCGTGGACGCGGCGCTGCAAAAGCGTGTAGCGGGGCATGAGCAACATTGCGACCATCATCGCCCCGGCCAAGGTGCAAACACGATGCTTGTTCGCCGCAACGGGATAGGTTTCATGGACTTCGACGATCAACTCCGCCGTTATTTCGGTACTGCGGACCTCGGGGCTGTCACGCCTGTTTCATTGCAATCCGGCATTGAAAAGATGCAGGTCGATTTCGGGCTAGAGCAAGATCGCTCGCGGCGCTTTGCGTTGTGGAGTCTGCTCTACATGCTGGGTGCAGCCCCCGATCTCGACATCGCCTTCAAGGATGAGGCCGATCGAAACATAGCGCGCGATTTCATGGAGATGATCGAACGAGCGCAGGAGGAATAGGCGAACTTTCGATCGCCCGGTTAAGAGCCCGTCAGCAGCACTTTCCGCCGTTTTTCCCGCCATACCGCGCCTGTTCGCGTTCGCGAAAAAATGCAACGCGCGACATGGGTTCCTGCTCCGGATGGCGCTCAGCCATGTGGCGCAGATAAGTCTCGTAACATGGCTGGCCCACCATCAGGCGGGCCATATCGCGCAGCTTGCGGATCGCGGTTTTCATCTTGCGGGTTCCATTCCCGGCAATATTTCGTGGGCGGTCGGCCCCGGAGCCTGTCGCGCACTGATAATTGTCTTGATAGTAAAGCCCAGAAGGCTGAGCACGACGGCGAGGAAAAGCACGCACAGTCCTGCGTCGACCCAGTCATTGAAGATGATGCTACGCATTTCGTCCATAGAGCTGGCGGGAGCTAGCACTTCACCGCGATCGGCTGCTGCTGAAAACAAGCGTGCATGCACAACGAAGCTTACTGCCGGATCAGACGATACCAGCTTCAGCAGCCCCGCGCTGACAGTGCAGATGAGCAGCCAGACAGTCGGCACCACCGTCACCCAAGCGTAGCGGTCCTTTTTCATTCGGAACAGCACGACCGTTCCGAGCATGAGGGCAATGGCAGCTAGCATCTGGTTGGAAATGCCGAAGACTGGCCACAACGTGTTCACACCGCCAAGCGGATCGGTGACGCCCTGGTACAGAAAAAAGCCCCAAGCAGCGACACAAAGACCCGTCGCCACCAAGCCAGGCATGATTGAAGTGGTTGATCGAAACGAAGGCATGGCAAGCCCTAGCAGATCCTGCAACATGAAGCGTCCAGCGCGAGTGCCGGCGTCGACGGCAGTCAGAATGAACAGAGCCTCGAACAAGATCGCGAAATGATACCAGAATGCCTTCATGCCCGGGCCACCCACCGCGTGGCTGAATATTTCCGCCATGGCGACGGCCAGGGTCGGTGCGCCTCCGGTGCGCGAGATGATCGAGCTTTCCCCCACGTCTTTGGCGGTCTGCGCAAGAATATCGGGCGTGATCGGGAAGCCCATAGCGGTGACGGCCGCTGCGGCGGTATCAGGACTAGTGCCGAGCAGGGCGCTCGGGCTGTTCATCGCGAAATAAATGCCCGGATCAAGGATCGAGGCACCGATCAACGCCATGATTGCCACGAAGGCTTCCATCAGCATGCCGCCGTAGCCGATAATTGGCGCATCGGCTTCAGATGCGATCAGCTTGGGCGTGGTGCCGCTGGCGATCAGCGCGTGAAATCCTGAAACTGCGCCGCAGGCGATCGTGATGAACAGGAAGGGGAAGAGGGCGCCTGACCACACTGGCCCGCCGCCGTGAATGAACTGCGTAAGCGGCGGCATGCGGAGGGGAGGCCCCATGATGACGATCCCGATGGCCAAGGCCACGATCGCACCAATCTTGAGAAACGTTGACAGATAGTCACGCGGGGCCAGAAGTATCCAGACCGGCAGGATCGAGGCCACGGCGCCATACCCGACGAGGATCCAGCACAATTGCAGCGGTGTGAACGTGAACATCGGCCCCCAGAACGGAGATGCCGCAATGTCTTGGCCGAATACGATTGCGAGAAGAAGTCCGATGAAGCCAATGATGGAAACTTCGCCGATCCGCCCGGGTCTGATCCAGCGGGTATAGGCCCCCATCAGCATGGCCAGGGGAACTGTCGCAACGACGGTAAACATACCCCAGGGACTGTCCGCGAGCGCCCGCACCACGATCAGGGCCAGAACTGCCAGAATGATGACCATGATCATGAAGGTGCCGATCAGTGCCACTGTGCCGGCAACGTTTCCCATTTCCATGCGGACCAGCTCGCCCAGTGAGCGCCCGTCGCGACGCATCGAGATGAACAGGACCATGAAATCCTGTACCGCGCCAGCCAACACCACTCCGAAGATGATCCATAACGTGCCGGGCAGATACCCCATCTGTGCGGCGAGAACTGGCCCGACCAAGGGGCCTGCTCCGGCAATAGCGGCAAAGTGGTGGCCGAAGAGCACACGCCGGTCCGTCGCCACATAGTCGAGTCCATCGGCGCGATAAACGGCGGGTGTCGGCCGGGCGGGATCGAGGCCCATCACTCGCCGGCCGATGAAGAGTGAGTAGTATCGGTAAGCGAGGAGGAAAGAAGAGGTCGCTGCGACCAGGATCCACAAGGCGTTGATTGGTTCGCCGCGTGATACTGCAACAGTGGTGAGGGCAATTGTCGCCACTATGGCGAGGAGGATCCAGGGAATATGCCGCGTCACACCCGTTCTCCCATGGCTCAATAATGCCGCCTATGCTTCCGACGTGGTGGAGCGGTCAGCGCGAGTCTTAGCTGGCCGAGATAAATGATAATTGGGTATTTGCCTATGGAAACTGCGGAGGATTTTCGTTCCATCGAACGTCAGGCCGCTGCACCATCTTCTTCACAGCACCCGCGTGGAACTATCGGGCGGCGGGATTTCCTGATTTTACTAGGGTTCAGCAAAGTTTGCTGCTTATTAGTCCCCTGGTGCTGTGCGGTTCATCGCAATCAGCGCGATCAATGCGGGGGGCGACGTGTATCAGCGCTTCCCATTATCTTGGTGTGAGGCAGATTGCTTCGCGTGGCACAGGCGGTCAGCTATCCACGCCTCCTGAAGGGAGGCCATGTCCGATAGCCTACCTTCAATGGTGGCGCGGCGCCGTTCATCGCTTACCAAGTCATCAACGCCGAATTGGACTTTCCCGCCCGGCTGGGCGTAAACGACGTCAAGCAAACTGGAATGCATGGCTGCTTCGTGCTGATCCCGATAGCCATTGGCGCCGTAATACCATCCCGCCATAAGGAAGGACCGCCGCATACTCCGCTCAGGATCGTGAAAGGCGAGCCCCTGATAGGACTGCAGGCGCGGCAGACCGAACAGTTCGGAAAGTTCTGCGGAAAGATCGACGTGAGAAGAGGGTATGTTGGGGTCCAGCCCGGAATAGTTTGCGCGCGGCGCATATAGCAGCAATGGGACATGGAAGGCATACCAATCGATCATGCCGACTTTTACTCGTTTGTCCTCCAACGCCGTTCGTACGCCGTGATCTCCCGTCAAAAGGATAACGGTGTTGTCGAGTTGGCCGGTTGCCCGAAGCATTTCGATGATACGGGAAAGCCAATCGAGCTGCTCAAGAGCAAGTTTGGCACCGCGCTCCTGTATGGTCGCGCCGAGTGACGCAGGCCATGGCCCATGGCCGATCTGGGGGAGAAGCGCGACAGCGAATGGCTGTCCTGCCTGTGCCCAATTTCCCATGTCGTTGATCAGCTTTTCAACCACGCGTTCGTCTGCGCTTCCCGGACCGGACAGTGAATTGCCGTAGATGACCTTGTCGAAACCTGTTCCCTCGAAGACGGTCTTGTCTGCTGGAACCTGGCTGGCATAGGGGGCATAAAGCGCCGTGTTGTAGCCGCGTTCACGCAACTGGTTGATAGGGCCGGGTATGATGCGGCCGGCCCGCGGCATATCTATCAGGCAAGTGCCGTAGATCGCCCTTGGCGGATAGACGCCGGTCAGGATCGACAGGTTGCCTTCGGCCGATGCGGGGAAGGTCGAGTAATGGTTGTTCGCGATGTAGACTCGTTCTTTCAGCGCGTGGAGCGCCGGATGATCTGGGAGCCCCTTGCGGGTGTCGAGAAACTCGATCGAGGCTGTTTCCAGAACGAATATCAGTAGGTTGGAACCATCATGGACGCCAAGATTCGGTCCCCTGAATTCGGTTCCGGTAATGTTTGCGATACGCCGGTAACGCGCGTCCAGTTCATTTGCCGGGATGTGCGTCAACGACGAAGTTCCATCCTCATGCAGGGCCGAGAGAGCATTTAAGACAAAGCTGTCAGATATGGGGGCGGGCCGCATGTTGGAGGAGTAGCCCAGCAAGGACAACGTTGCGAAAGCGGCCACGGAAAGCGCGCCTGCGGTCCCCCAGATGGCGATAGGGAGGCGGCTTCTCCAGAACAATCGGCCAAAGACTATGACCGCGGCAGAAAAACCAATTAGGATCATTAACTTAACTACGCCGTCCAGCGAGATATACTCGCCGACGAATTCGGGGTTGGAGATTCCGAAAGACATTGCGTTCTGCAGCGCCTGCCAAGTGAGAAAGCTGCCCACTTGGCCCCAGCTTTGCAGGTTTGCGTATAGTAAGACCTGAAGCAAGATGATGATAACAATGGAAATAGGGGCTGCGAGTGCAAACCGCAGATGTCGAAACAGTAATGCCGTGAGAAGTGGTGCAAGCACGCCAAAGAACAGCAAGTCTTCGCGATAGAGGAAGAGCACGTCGCGAAGGGAGGGGTCTCCGATTATGTTGGAGGAGATAAGGAGGCCGTCAAAATACCTTCTTTGAATTCGTGCGAATATCGACAGGCAAACGAAAGCGAGAACAGACCACCAGATTGTTGCCATGGCGGCGCCATGAAGCCACGTTGCTTTGCCTGGTACTTCGCTATTATTTTGCACTGTAAAAATGTAGCCTGCTTAGAGTTTTGCAAATTAATGCAGCCGCTTAAATCACGGATCTGAATTAAAATATCGTTAGACGATATGTTAAAGTGACCTGCATTCTGCCAATTCTGGGAGAAGTCATCAGCGAAACAGGATCGGTGGCGTTTGAAGGCTGATCTTAACCGGGCAGGTCGCGACTATGTCTCCATCAGCCTGCAGGGGAACTGCGCTGTCCCCTTCGATCAGGAGTGAAGTGCAAGTGAAAGTCTTGGCCCCTTTCAGCCTGCCCGGATCGGATTGTCTGGCCATCGCCCACAGGAAAGCGAAGTAGTCTCGACGCCGCGCCGTGGGCAGCGCAAGAACGTGAAGCACGCTATCCGCAACGCGCGCTTGGGGAGCGAAGCTCCAAGGACCAGCGAAATAGCGCCCTTTGGCGATATACAAGGCTTCGCATTCGAATGTCCGGTCATTGTCCAATGCCAAACGAAGCCGCGGTCTCGGCCAGCGCCACAGGATTGGCAGGAAAGTCGCAACATAGGCAAAACGCCCGATGATGCGCTTCAGTCGCCCTGATACGCGGGCGACTGCCAAGCTGTCAGGACCAATACTGGCGCAGGCGAAAAACAGCGTTTCGCCGATGCTGACAGGATGGTGAGGCTGCCCGGGCTCACTGTTTAGCAGCCTTCTAACGCAGGCTGTCGCGCCGCCCGTAAAACCCCCTTCACGAGCGAGCAGGTTTATGGTGCCAGAAGGATAGATCGCCACAGGCAGGGTCCTGCCGCATTGCGCCACACTTGCAGCAACATGGCGCACTGTGCCGTCGCCGCCGGCGATGCATACATGTGTTGCGTCGGGGTGAACGACGGGACGGCAATCAACGCTTGGTGTGGCGATGACCTCTGCGCCTTCGGCTGCAAACGAGTCTACCAACTCCTTCAGTCCTCGCGGACTAAATGACCCTGATGTCGGATTATAAAAAAGCTGAACACGCGGTGTCATTAGAGGTCGCTGGGGTGGGAGAGGTGGTGTGATGTCAGGGGGATGTACATCATTATGTTTAATGAGGTCTTTTTATCCAACATCGGGCTGAACGGACTACGCCGGGCAGCTGATCCACACGGCAGAACGCGTATTATTGGCATTTTTTTGCAGCATCGTCTGGCGCCAAAGGCAACCCCATGGTCGTCAGCGCGTTAATGCTTACTGGTCTTGTCTGCCATTGCCATGTCGTCTCTACCCGCCTTACAGAAAGGTGAGTCATGCCCACTCCCACGGTTACTGATGTCGTCACGAGGTTTGGGCTCGGCCTGAAAATAAGGCCCGTGCAGGCTGATGATGGGCCGCGGCTGAAAACCTTCTTCGAATATGTTGCGCAAGAGGATCTTCGCTTTCGCTTTCTGACTGCCATGTTGCACGTTTCTGATGAGCGGATTGCGGCGATGGTCGACGTAGACCACAAGCAGACGGAAGATTTTCTGGCCTTTATTGACGATGGAACGCTGGTGGGGTCGGCCATGGTTGTAACCGATCCCTCGCGCGAGCGGGCAGAGGTGGCCATTGCCGTGCATGAGGATTTCAAGCACCGGGGTATAGGCTGGACGTTGCTGAATCATGCTGCTGACCACGCGAAAGCACAGGGTGTAAGAACTCTGGAATCGGTCGAAAGCCGGTCGAACCAGGAAGCTATCGAGGTGGAGCGGGATTTCGGCTTCACGGTTAAAGCCTATCCCGACGATCCCACTCTCGTGGTGGTCTCGAAAGAATTGTAATAGGTCGCGGTTCGGCCCCATCGGCGCACCGCGCTCATCCAAGCCGGGCGACGGCCGCGCCTTATCCAGCTGGCCGAATATGCCGGTGATCCATCGCCCCGCCGATTGTATTGGACGGGGGCTTGAACCCGCAATAGCAATCCCAACAGTGTTCCTGAAACGGAATGCGGGATAGGGTGAGGAGAAGCCGATGCACGATCTTGCGATCATGGGCGGTTTGGTGGTGGACGGTACCGGCGCCGCCAGGTTCACGGCCAATGTCTATGTTGATGATGGGCGGATTTCGAGGATTACATCGGATCGCGAGGCAGCGCGTGAGGAGATCGACGCTAGCGGCCTGATCGTCTCTCCCGGCTTTCTGGACGTGCACACGCATTACGATGCACAGGCGTTTTGGGACCCGACCCTGAGCCCGTCCTCATTCCACGGGGTGACGACGGTGTTTGGCGGGTTCTGCGGTTTTTCCATTGCGCCGCTGACGCCAGAGACCGCGCCGTACTTGATGCCGATGCTGGCCCGGGTGGAAGGCATGCCGATTGAATCGCTGGAAGTCGGCGTCCCGTGGGATTGGGAGAGCTTCGGCGACTATCTGGGCAAGCTGGACGGCCGCCTTGCGATCAATGCCGGGTTCCTGTGCGGCCATTCGGCGCTGCGTCGCAAGGTGATGGGTGAGCGGGCCGTGGGTAACAAGGCCACGCAGGCTGAGATTGACGGAATGAAGGCGCTGCTGCGTGAAGCCATCGGGCAGGGCGCGCTGGGCTTTTCCACCAGCCTTTCGGAGACGCATTTTGATGGTAATGGCGATCCGGTGCCTTCGCGCCATGCCGATCTTGACGAGATCATGCAGCTCTATTCTGTGGTGCCCGAGTTTGAAGGCACGATTGCCGAGATCGCGCCGCCCAGCCTGAACTTTACGCCGGATACTTACGAGATCCTCACCGCGGCATCGCTGGCTGCCCGCCGTCCGGTCAACTGGAACCTGATGAGCCTGTCGCAGCTAACCTCCGATGAATATGACCGGCTGGCGATGCAGCTGGGCGCCAGTGACCATGCGGCAGAGCGCGGAGGGCGCGTGGTAGCGCTGACCTTGCCGCAGACGCCGCGCACGCGGGTCAACCTTGTCACTGGCACGCTGTTCAACACGATTCCCAATTGGGGTGACTTCTTCAAGCTGACGATTGATGAGCGCATGGCTGCGCTCACCGATCCGGAATGGCGGGAGCGGCTGAAGGAAGGTGCTGCGCAGATGAGCGGGGTCATGGCCAGCATGGGCAACTTTGCGGCCATGAAGGTCAGTTCCACCAGCAGCGCCGCCAACGAGCCTTACGAGGGCCGACTGGTGGGCGATATCGCCGCGGAGCAGGACCGCGATCCGTTCGAAACGTTCGTGGCCATTGCACTCGCAGACGACCTGCGCACCGTGTTCATGCCCGGCTATCGGCCCGACAAGGCAGAGGCCTTTCCAGAGCGCGCGAAGCTGTGGCTGGATCACCGTACCGTTGTGGGAGGCAGCGATGCGGGCGCGCACCTCGACATGATCGATACCTTCGCGATCACCACCGAACTGATCGGCACCGGCGCGCGCGAACATGGCGCGGTAAGCATTGAAGAGGCGGTGCATCAGCTGACGCTCAAGCCGGCCACTTTCATGGGGCTGAAGGACAGGGGCCGGATTGCGGAGGGCTGGCACGCCGACATTGTCGTGTTCGATGCCCAGACCATCGGCGCGGGTGAGACCTACATGCGTGAGGATCTGCCTGGCGGCGGGGCGCGGCTCTATGCCGATGCGATCGGTATCGCTCATGTGATCGTGGGCGGGACAGAGATCATCCGGCAGGGCGAGTGGACCGGGGCAACGCCGGGCACGATCCTGAAGCCCGGCGAGGCGACCCGCACGGTGCCGATCCCGGCTGATGAGCCGAGCGCGGACCATGCCTGACGCGCTGACAGGTCTTGAACTGCCGGCAGGCGTCACGCTCACCCATCTGGAGCCGACCATCGGCACGGAGGTGAGCGGGCTGGACCTGCGGCTGGAACTGGACGCGAGGACGGTCGCGTTCCTGCGGGCGCTGTGGCTGGAGCGCAAGGTGCTGATGTTCCGCAACCAGCCCTTGTCTGAAGGCGATCATGTGCGCTTCGGCAAATATTTCGGACCATTGGACGCACTGCCGCGTCCGGCCCATGCGCCGCCGACAGATTATCCCGAACTCCTGGTGATCAAGCGCGACGGATCGGACGATAGCGAGAACGAGGCGTTCTTCCATCAGGATGTGGCTTATTCCAACCCCCCGGTGGCGGGCGCGGTGGCGCTGATGAAACAGTGTCCCGGCCTTGGTGGGGATACTATCATTGCCGATATGGCGGCTGCCTATGACCGGCTTTCGCCCTGGCTGAAGCGCGCGATAGAGGGGCTGGAGGGCATCCACCGTTTTGATCTGGGCATCGTGCTGCACAACGCCAATGTGACCGAGGATCTGATTGCGGCCTTCATGCAGAAGTACCCGCCCAAAACCTATCCACTGGTGCAGACTCACCGCGAAACCGGGCGCAAGGTGCTTTATGTCAGCCAGAGCTACACGCACCGCATCAAGGAGCTGCCTCGCGATGAGAGCTATGCGCTGATCAAGCTGCTATCAGACAAAGCGCGGGTGCCGGAAAACCAGTGCCGCATTCGCTGGGAAGAAAACACCTTAGTGATTTGGGACAACCGATCCACCCAGCACTATGCCGCGTTCGACTATCCCGGGCACAGCCGGCACCTCCAACGGGTCACCATCCTCGACACTGAAAAATGGCCTGGAACTGACGACTAATATGGCGAAACTACCGCCCGAAGAGGCGCTCGAACCCGATCTGCCGATTGTCGATCCGCACCATCATCTTTGGCTGGAATTGCCGGAGGATACGGCCAAGCGCGTGGGTGACGCCAACCCGTACAATCACGTGCGCCGAGAAATCCTGCGCTATCTGTTCGAGGAACTGCATGAGGATTTGACCTGCGGGCACAACGTGGTTGCAACCGTATATGCGGAGTGCGGCTCGATGTACCGTGCCGACGTGAATGATCCGATGCGCGTGGTGGGCGAGGTGGAGTTCGCCTCCGGCGTCGCTGCCATGTATGCCAGCGGGCGGTTCGGCAAGATCAGGGCGTGTGCGGGAATTGTCGGCTACGCGGAGCTGATGCTGGGCGCCGCAGTGCGTGAGGTTCTGGAGGCGCAGATCGCGGCAGGCAGTGGCCGGTTCCGGGGCATCCGCAATCACCTGACGTATGACAGGCACATCCCCATGTTCGCTCAAGGCAATCCGCACATCATGGCCGATGCAAAGTTCCGCGAAGGCTTCGCCCAACTTGCGCCGTTAGGGCTGACGTTTGACGCATGGCTGTTTGAATCGCAGCTTGGCGAGCTGGTGGATCTGGCGCGCGCATTTCCCGAAACGCCGATAGTGGTCGATCACACCGGCGCGCCGCTGGGCATAGGCTACTATGCGGACAAGGGCGCAGAGGTATTCGCAAGCTGGAAGCAGGGTATCCTTGCGCTGGCCGAGTGTCCCAATGTCATGGTCAAGCTGGGCGGGCTGGGGATGCCGATCAGCGGTTTCCCCTCATTCCGCCAAGATCCGCCTGCGACATCGCAGCAGCTAGCGGATGAATGGCGACCATGGTTTGAAACCTGGATTGAGGCGTTCGGGACGCATCGCTGCATGTTTGAAAGCAATTATCCGACAGAGGGCGGTAGCGGCAGTTACTCAACCGTGTGGAACGCATTCAAGCGCGTGGCGCAGGGAGCTACAGAGGATGAAAAGGCTAACCTGTTTGGCAATACGGCAGCGCGGTTTTATGGGCTGGACCTCGATTTTCTGAAGGATTGAGGGGGGCCAGTGTGTGAGAACAAGAAAGCCCAGCGCGAATTTTTAATTAGGGAAATGTCATATCATCAATTAGTTAAATGGTAAGAAATCAGAGTTAACCAAGCGTCTAGACTTCGCTGAACGAGTGGTTTCCTATGATCACTGCTGGACATTCGTACGGTTTCTAGCGTCGGAGTGAACAGCGCGAGAAAGCGCGAATGGTCAGCATACACGGGAGACATAACATTTTGAATGAAGGTCAGGTACTCCAACAGCGCCAGTTGCTGATCGCGGGTGACTCGCACGTGAAAGCATTCGGGATTCCACTCAAGAGTGCCGATGGGAGTGTCGAATTAGTTCGCGTTAATGAAACCGTTTGCGGGGTGGCTAGCGCTTGGCCACGTGACTTCAATGAGTACTGGGATGCCGTCGCAACGTTTGCCCAAGACCGTTGTGTAGCCGTCTCATGGGGGGGGAACAGACATTTGGCGCACTACCTTTTTGCGCCATCGCCCCTGTTCGATTTCCTGATTGCTGAGCAACCTGATCTACCTCTTGATGAAAGTGCCTTGATCGTCCCTGAGGAGGCAATTCGGGCATTCATCGTGTCTCCAATACGCAATATGGAAAGGCGCGTGGCATCGCTACGGAATGTTGCCGCTCAAGTTCTGGTTCCTGGAACGCCTCCGCCCAAGGATGACGATGCGTTTATTCGTAACCGCTTCTCTAAAGAGCCACACTTTGTCCGCATGGCTGAAAACTTGGGAGTAAGTCTAGATGAGGTTCCATTTTCTCCAGCATTACTGCGGCTCAAGATGTGGATTGTGATGCAGAGCCTGCTCCGGGAAATGGCCGAACGAACAGGTTCAATTTTTATACCTGTCCCATCCCCAGCCCTGACTGAGAAGGGTTTTCTGCACCCGGACTGCTATGCGGACGATGTCACGCATGCCAATGAGAATTTCGGCAAGATTATGCTGAAAGAACTGTTGGCTACCTGTGAGTGGAGTAACTGAGATGTCTGGCGCAAAGCACCCATATCGCGGCTTTCCAGACAGGCAGTTCTGGGCGAGGGCAGTATCGAAGGACTACATCGCTGTCGACGTGGGCTCGTATCCGGTTCCCTTGGTGCGGACCACTGACAAGGTGATGACTGCAGGTAGTTGCTTTGCGGCCAATCTTGTCCCTTATTTGGAAAAAGCAGGTATCGAGTATCTGAGGACTGAATTCACTCATTCCTTCTTTTGCCAGATTCCTGCAGAAAATCTCAGCTATGCCAAGTTTTCGGCAGGCTATGGCAATCTTTATACTGCGCGCCAGCTTCTCCAGCTGCTGCAGCGATCGCTTGGAATGTTTACGCCGGCTGAGAGACATTGGCTTTGCGATGGTCGGTACATCGACTGCTTTCGCCCCGGCCTAGCTTATGCTGCCCGCAGTGAGCGCGAGTTTGGAGCCCTCACTGCCTCCCATTTACGTGCGGTGCGGCGTGCTTTTACTGAGTGCGATACATTCATCTTCACACTTGGCCTTACCGAAGCTTGGATGTCATCGGCGGATGGCGCGGTCTTTCCGGCATGTCCGGGAACCATCGCTGGGGAGTTCGATCCTGCGCGGCATGCTTTCGTCAATTTTACCGTGGACGAGATTATCAGCGACATACGCACGTTCGTCCAGTTGCTGCGTTCGATAAATCCCGGGGTTCGCATCATCCTGACAGTGTCTCCGGTGCCATTGGTTGCGACCGCGGAGGATCGACACGTGTTGAGCGCGACCGTTTATTCGAAATCCGTTCTGCGCGTTGCGGCAGAAATGATCTCGCGTGAGTGCGAGGAAGTTTACTATTTTCCCGCATATGAGATTGTGACCGGACCCCAGACGCCGGAGAACTTCTTCGAGGCCGACCGCCGTTCCGTGTCGCCAGTCGCAATTGATACGGTGATGCAGGCCTTCCTCTCGGCATGCGGTGCGGCCGCCGGAGCCGCTCCTGGGAAAGACAGTGCTGCACAGCCGGAACCGAGCAAGCTGGAGCAGCTTGCGAACCAGCTTATCGATATCGAGTGCGAAGAGGCTGCTCAAGGGCTCTAGGGAGCTCGTGGCTGCTCTTCGCAGCAGCCCACGTGTTCGAAGGCAATTACCCGACAGACGGTGGCACCAGGAGTGGTTTAACCGTGTGGAATGCATTCAAGCACGTGGCGTAGGGCAGGAACATGCTAGGCGACCGCGCGGGTTCTAGCGCCTAGACGTCTGTTCTCTGATGGATTGAAGATTGGTTTAACTGTCGCTTGCTCGTCGCAGCAGGGCAAAAAACTCGTTCGTGTTCGGAAGGGGCGGAGTGATTTTCTCAATAGTGAAAGGGCACAACCCGCTGCTTTCAAGGTCTGCGAGCATCTGGCCAAAAGAATCTGCCGTGAACGTCCAGCAGTGGCAATCTGTATAAGTATTTGCCTTTGCTCGAGCCAGATCCATCGCCTGCGACAAGCTGAAGCGAGGGGTGAACGAACCGGGGCTTTCTTGTCGCCAGAGTGCGGCTAGGTCGACCTTCTGGTGATAATAGAAATGGTCGGCGAGTTGCCAGATCGCTGGCCTTTCAATTTTTTCTTCATACGCGCGAATGAGTTCGGTGGCACGACTTGCAGGTCGAAAATAATCAAAAGTATAGCGTCTATCAGGTATTGCTAGGAAGACGCGTCCTTCATTCGCTAGCATTGCGTCTAGTTCTGCAAACCAGAATATCACGTCCGGAATATGTTCGATCACATGGCTAGCGCAAATGAGGTCGAACTTCTCGCTGATCGCGTGTGCAATATGGCGATCCTTCACGACGAAATCGACGTCAACAATGAGGTTGTTGTCGCGGCGAGGATTGTCTCCATGCATTTCAGCCAATTCTTCGTGGCTGAACCAGTCAACGTACTTTACTGGGTCTCCAAGTTCGCGGCGATAAACGGGATTGTCGAAAGCCCCCACCTCCAGGATGGAATTAGGTGAACCTAAGGATGAGGTAATAAAATCGCGGCGACTACGACCGATTCGGCTCAGACTCGTCATCGCAAGAACCGCAGTTTCATCCTGCTCTTTAGCGAACTGGGGGCGGATGTTCGGGCAAGCGATTCTGGCCCCGCAGTGTCCGAAGAGCGAATTCCGATCGTACCCAGCACCAGCTCGTCGAAATCGGCCAAGCTGTCATCGAGCATGTGGTACTCAGCGATCCATTGCCGCAGCGCGGTGTCTCGCTTGCGCCCATGCTTCGAGGCTTCTTCAATGCGCTCGTTCAAAGCTTCCACCCATTGTTTTACACTATTGCCAACAAGGCGAATTCCGGATGGCGCAGATTTAGCGATCGGTCGATAGATCTCGACGTCAGAGATGAG
>JAZQRJ010000073.1:0-12879 GCA_045629505.1 Novosphingobium sp. | reverse complement strand
TCGACGCACTGAGTTGAACATCGCATTGAACACGTTGCCCTGCCCAGCACCCGCGATCGTCACGAAATGGTAGGCTCGATCCTTCGCAAATTCATACGCGAACACGGTCACGTCAACTGGGCCATTGCTCGATTGCACCCGCGCGGTTCCATATGCGGCAGGAATGCCGTTTACAGTGGTCCGCTGAAGAGCGCTGGGTGTGATCTGCTCCTGGTTGCCTCCGACTGCGGAAAAAACGCTCCGCACATAGGCGTCGAGATTCCCGGAGTAAGGTCCACTCGCAAACTCACCTTTGCCGGATTGACCGCTGATGGAAACGGCCCGCGTGCCGTTCACCATGAAAAACCCATCCGGCGTCTGGAAGGCCAGGCGCAAATCTGGATGTACGAAGCTGCGGCCATTTACGATTCCCTGAGCGGGATCGTCACCATAGGTAAGCCCTGAAATACGGGCGAGAAACGTATCGCGGTTGGTCGTCCCTGTAGCAACGGTACCAGCTCGGGTGAGCGCGGTTTTAACGCGTGAGGCCGGATCAGGATGGGTGGAGGCCCATTCCGGCACTTGATTGCTGGTGCCTCGCAGCTGCGCCTCCAACGCGTTTTGCCGGGCAAGGCTTTCCAATACGGTCGCCATCGCACGCGGATCGTATCCGGCTTGCTTCAAGTAAGCGATGCCCAGGTTATCCGCCTCGATCTCCTGCGTTCGCGAATACTGCAGCGTAAGCAGCTGCGACCCTTGAGAAAACATCTGCTGGCCGAGCCGGCCAAAAGAATTATCGCCCAGCAACACGCCAGACAGAATCGAACCCAGAGCACCAATAACACTGTTGCGCGTGGCCGCCTGCTGGCGCTGCGCGGCATGGCGTGCGGCCACGTGACCAACTTCGTGCCCCAGAACACCCGCCAATTCAGCTTCGTTATTCATCAGCGCGGCCAGCTGCCGAGTGACATAAACATAGCCGCCAGGGATCGCGAACGCGTTGTTCACGGGGGAATTGAGCAGCGTCACCGTAAAGTCATTACGTGCATTGCTGAGACCAGACTGTAGCGCGATCGTCTTACCTACCGATTCCACGTAAGTGGCTTGCGGTCCGGTCATCGCTCCACCGAACTCCTGAAGAAGTTGCGGGTGGGCCGTGGCCCCCTGCTGCTTGTCCGACGCACTGATCCCGCTAACGGTCGATGGTAATCCAGAAGTGCCTTCCGTCGATGTCGGACCGCTTTGGCATCCCGAAAGACCCAACGCGAGCGCCGCAGCAGCCACAGTCGAAAGCGCCGCGGATCGGGCAATCGATGTGCGAAATCCAAACATTAAGTTCCCCTAAAACTCACACCGTTCAACGGTAAGCATTGAAAATCCTGAAAACTGTTGGAGTTCCATCTAACGAACTCAGGCGACCACTCAAGCCAGACCTTTTCCAAGCGGGTGGCGCGCGTTCACCAATGCAACAAGGCGGGCACTGTCGACATGAGTATATATCTCAGTCGTTGCGATGTCCGCGTGGCCCAACAGTGTCTGCAGCACGCGCAAGTCAGCCCCGCCTTCCAGAAGGTGAGTAGCAAAGGCATGGCGCAGCACGTGGGGGGAAACCTTCTCAGGCGCGATCCCGGCACGCGTAGCAAGGTCGCGCAGAAGCTGGAACAGGCGCACTCTGCTCAGATGCCCTTCCTTCGAACGCGATGGGAACAGAAAACGACCACCCGGCAGCCGCAGATCAAGCCAGTGCAACAGTACCTGGCTGGCGCGGCGGCTGACAGGCACCATACGCTGCTGCTGCCCCTTCCCGATTATCGTAAGGAACGGTGCATCGCGCGGAACAGCGGATAGCGGCAGGCTCACCAACTCGCTGGCTCGCAAACCGGAACCATAAAGCAGTTCCAGCAGCGTCAGGGTCCGCACCGCACGCACCTCCCCGCTCCCAGCCTCATCTTCGGCGCGAGCAAACATTGCCTCAATCTCGGCGTGATTCAGCAAGCGCGGCAAAGGTCGTCGCGCCTGTGGACGTGGTAAGGCCGAGGAGGGGTCGTCAGCACGCAGCCCTTCATCTTGAAGGAAAGCGTAAAACTGACGCAGCGCCGAGCATCTCCGAGCCACACTGGAAGCCGCAAGATCGGACCACGCCTGCGCCAAAGATGCCAGCGCATCACGATCCGCGGAGCCCAGATCGCCCAACGCCTCTTCCGCCGCGGAAAGATCCCGCCGATAAGCGGCCAGCGTGTTTGCCGCAGCACCGCGTTCTGCCGCCATCATCGCAAGGAACTGCTCAATCGCCGAGTGATCGCGGCCCCGTTCGGATTGCCGCGATGGGTTTGTCATCCCAGGTCAGGCCCGCGCCACGGCTTCGGCGGCAATCATCCTCGCCTCTGCCTCCATACCTACGCGGCGCAGAGCAGAGACGATGTGGTAAAGATAACGTGGCGGCATCTTTTCCCAACTTGTCCCCTGCATACCCAGGCCCGCCAATATCGCAACCAGAGCGGGACGATCACGATCGGCTGCCAGCGAGATCAAGTCGCTCCAGCGTGATTTTCGTCCAAGTTCCAGTTCCAGTTCCAGTTGATTTGAAAGCGAGGCCGCGGCTCCTTCATCAATTCGGCCAAGCCCGGCAAGCCCTGCGACGAGGAACGCCGACTTTCGTTGACGAGCGCTCTGATCGTCGCTGATGAATCTTTCGATCATGGATTGGCTCACTGACACCGAGCTTGTGGGCGAACCAAGGGCCAAAAGGGCCCACCCCTGACTTCCAGACTGCACCACCTCTGCCCACTGCATAGCGTTGCGATCCAGCCCGGCTGCAAGCATCGAGGCGATCAGATCAGCGGCTTGGTCATCCAGTGAATTATCTACCGGCAGCCGCGCCGCAGCGTAAGCGGTCAGGACCTGCCTTGCATAACGAGCCTGCGGGTCGCCCGCGCTATTCCACAAGCTCTGCATCGCAGACAATCGGCCCGACGGATCGCGAAGTACATAGGCACGGCGCAGCAAGTCTGAGCGTTCCGCCCATTCCCCGGTGATGTCCTGATTTGCGTATAACTGCCCATAGAGATCAACCATAGCCGCGCTTGAAAGCACGCCCTTGGCCGCTCCCTGATCCGCCGCAATCGCCCGATTGGCCAAGCCCGTAACAGGCGAAATTGCCGCAGCGCTGTAATATCTCGAGCTGGCTTTTTTCATGAGTGCTTCAGGCGGAGTGAGCCCCACTGAAGTCGCCAAGCCGAATCGCCAGGGAGTCATCTCCTCGACCCCATCCCATTCGATGGTGACGGCGCGGCGCGTCTGCCCTGCCGCCCCTGCATATCGCTGGGCCAACAGCACGTCGATTCGGTTCAGCTTGGCACTGCGCAGTGTCCGGTCCAGCCGGGAGAATGCTGTCCGGGAATCCCCTCGAAAGGCGCTGCAAATATCGCCTGCGGCTTCCCACTGGGCATCGTCACGCAACGAATTTCGGCGAATCGCGATTGAACAGATTCCAGTAAAATCGCCCGTCCATACATAAGTATCGAACGCGGCATTGGTCAGCATCCGGGTATAGTTATCGGTATCGATATCCTGCACCAACTGGCGCGCAACCTCTGTCTCACCCATGCGCAGCAGGAGCGATGCCCGCATGGCTGCAAAATCAGCAGCATTCATACCCTCTGGGGCATCAAGCCGCGAAGCCAGCGCTCGGCGCAGCATGATATGTCCCCAGCGGGATATCAGCGTGCCCCGGTTGCCCTGAAGTGTGCGACGCAGCAGTGAAGAATTGACGCCGCGCAGCGAATCCGGCGTCAGCCCACCCTCTTCCACATCAATCAGGCCAACTTTTTCGGTGGCGCGACGAGCTGTCGGCGGTACGTCGAACTTGGGTTGCAACCCCAAAGCTTCCTCGAACTCTTCCGGAGTCATCCGCTCAAGCTCTTCCAGAGTGGGCAGCTTTATCGCGGCCTGGGGATCAAGCGACGTGGGCATGCTAAACGAACTGGAAACAGAAGGTGGGCTTGATGAAGGCACCGTCTGAATAACTGGGCGCGACCCCACGGCAGGCGCCGCAGGAGCAGGCCCCGGACGCGGAGCAGGTGCCGCGGGGGCAGGAGCAGGATCGTCAAAGCCGGGCGGCAGCAGAGATTCCGGCCCACTCTGGGCCAATGCCCAGCCAGACAATAGAGACAGTGCCGACCCGCCTATCAGCCAATGCAGCTTCATTCAGGCAACCCCGGTACCGTGACCGGTATTGTAATCTCGTGCACAGCTTTGGGTCCTCCCGCGTTCCACGACAATACCAGCACCGCAACAAGGGCCAGCAGCAGCACGAAGACGGATATCCATCCGATCGCGCGTTTCCGATCGCTCACAGCTTCCCTCATCAGTGTTTGCAGCCAAGGTTTGCATGGCCGGTTAGCCCATATATAGGCTGGCCTCAATGGACCATCGCCAAACCACATACGATGCCGCGCAGATCGAGAGCATTCGAGAGCGCCTGAACAGGCCCATCGTCCTTGTCGGAATGATGGGCGTGGGCAAATCGAGCGTGGGCAAAAGGCTTGCTCAACTGCTTCATTTTGATTTCGCAGACGCTGATGACGAGATCGAGGTCGCCGCCAAGATGAAGATTCCGGAGATATTCGCAAACCATGGCGAAGACTATTTCCGAGACGGAGAACGGCGCGTGATCGCCCGGATGTTGGCGGAAAATGGCAGCGGCAAGGTTATCGCTACGGGCGGCGGAGCTTTCTGCAACGCAGAAACGCGTGCCCTTATTCTCGACAAGGCGGTGGCCGTTTGGCTGGACAGCGATGTTGACACGCTAGTCGACCGCACCTCTCGCAAGCAGAACAGACCGTTGCTGCAAGAGGGGAATCCCCGCGAAATTCTGGAGCGACTTCGCAACGAGAGGAGACCGCATTATGAGCAGGCTCCAATCCATGTGACGAGCCGCAATGGCCCTCACTCTGAAACGCTCACCAAGATCCTGAAAGAGGTGGATGAATGGCTGTGATCCCGGTCGATATCGCGGGAAGGCCCTATGAAGTGCGGGTGGGCACCGGCTTGCTGGCCGAACTGGTCCCGCATTGTCAGGGCCGCTTGCGCAAGCGCGAGGTTCCCATCGTCACCGACGCGAACGTTCACGCAAGCTGGGGAGAGGTGATCGAAACCGCTCTGCGCGGCCATGGGCATGAACCGCACTGGCGGATTCTCCCCGCTGGTGAACGCACCAAGTCATGGGCAGAGCTTTCCGCCACCGTGGATTGGTTGCTGGATCAGGGCGTTGAACGCGGCGATCACGTGATTGCATTGGGCGGCGGCGTCATTGGTGACCTTACGGGGTTTGCCGCCGCCATCGTAAAACGCGGCTGCAACTTCATCCAACTTCCCACCACGCTGCTTGCCCAGGTCGATTCGAGCGTGGGCGGCAAGACCGCGATCAATACAACTGCGGGCAAGAACCTGGTTGGCGCCTTTCATCAACCATCGCTGGTGCTGGCAGATCTGGCGGCGTTGGACACATTGCCAGAGCGCGAACTGCTCGCGGGTTATGCTGAAGTGGTGAAATACGGGCTGATCTGCGACGCCGATTTCTTCGCTTGGTGCGAGGAAAATGGGCAAGCTCTGCTGAACGGTGATTCGCGCGCACGTGAATATGCCGTGGCGCACAGCGTCGCGCATAAAGCGCGAATCGTCGCCGAGGATGAGCGAGAAACCACAGGCACGCGTGCCCTGCTCAATCTTGGGCACACATTCGGTCATGCGCTGGAAGCCGAGACAGGGTATTCCGCACATCTACTACATGGTGAGGCCGTGGCTTTGGGCATGGTGCTTGCTGCCCGCTATTCGGCGCGCCGCGGCGCAATGTCGTCCGCTGCCGCAGACCGGATCGCCAATCATTTTCAAACGGTCGGCATGCGCTCTTCGCTGATGGACCTGGGACTTGGGTGCACCGGTCGGACGCTTGTGGATCACATGCTCCACGATAAGAAGATGGATGCGGGCGTACTGCCTTTCGTGTTGATGCAAGGCATCGGCAAGTCTCATCTGGACCGCGAAGTGGGACTGGATGATGTCGCGGCTTTCCTTGACGAAGAGCTCTCGCAAAAAGGCTGATCGACCTCACATATTCGCTATCACTGGAACCTGGTCGGATCGCTGGACGTTGTTTGGTGAGGCAGAGCGCAAAATATTGCGCTGCAAGTCACGAACAGGAGAAGTGAAATGAGCGAACATCTTGCCACTGATGAGACGGAACGCTGCATCGCTTCTGACAAGGTCGAGGGCACCAAGGTTTACAATACCAAGGGTGAAAAACTCGGGACTGTTCTAAACTTCATGGTCGATAAGCGGACCGGACGCGTCCAGTACGCTGTGATGGAATTTGGCGGCATCTTGGGGATCGGTCGAGATTATTATCCAATTCCTTGGAGCATGCTCGATTACGATGAAAAGGTCGGCGGATACGTCGTCGATATTGACGACAAGAAGTTAGAAAGCGCACCGCGCCATTCAGACCGACATTCTATCTGGGACGACCTCTACGGACAGCGGGTCTATGCCTATTATGGCATGCCCTTCCCCTACTTCTGAACGCAGAAGGAACTTTGACAGGAGTTAAGCCATGCCCGCGAAATCCAAGGCGCAGCAGAAGGCTGCCGGTGCAGCACTTTCCGCAAAGCGCGGCGACACAAAGGCGCAAGAGCTAAAAGGCGCTTCGAAAGAAATGTACGAGTCGATGAGCGAAAAGCAGCTCAAGGACTTCGCAGCAACCAAGCGCAAGGGAAAGCCTGACCACGTTGATACCTGATCGCTTGGTGTGCGGCATCACATCCCGATCCTGGGCGACACACGGGTGGTCTGGATATGCAAAGCCTCCCTTCCACATTGACGAAAGGGAGGCTTTCAATACTAAATGGTCATCCAGAAAACCTGCGCATCACCAGCTGCGGCTGCGACTGCGCTAGTGTTCCATCTTACTCGAGTTCGAGAATGATCGCGTCCACGGCAAGGCTATCGCCTACCTTGGCGTTGATCTTGATAATCGTCCCGGCCTTTTCGGCGCGCAAGATATTTTCCATTTTCATGGCTTCGACCACCGCCAGCGGTTGTCCGATTTCAACCCGGTCGCCTTCCACCAACTCTAGCGAAACCAGCAAGCCGGGCATCGGGCAAATCAGGTAGCGTGAAAGATCGGGCGGGATCTTTTCAATCATGTGGTCCGCCAGAGGCGCGATGTTGGCAGGCAGCACCTCAACCTTGTGAATTGCACCGCGCGTGGTCATGCGAAAACCGCTGCGGGTGTTTTCCAGCTTAACACCAATGACTTCGTCACCAATTTCAGCCTGAACGATCTTGTCACCAGGCGCGTATTCCATGGCGAGCTCCATAGGCACACCATCGACCGACAGGCCATCTTCCGACAGCTCCACGTCAAACGAGCGGTTGCCTATTTTCACGCGCCAGCTGCCCGGCGGGTCGAGTGGCTCAGCAAGCTGACCGTCGATCCGGCGCGCACGATCCGCCTTGGCAGTGGCTACGAAGCCAGCGATGCCTGCCAGTTGTACCAACAGTTCATCACTCGCGGGTGCGCCTTGGAAACCTTCCGGATATTCCTCGGCAATGAAACCGGTGGTCAATTCGCCCGAACGGAAACGGGGATGCTGCATGATGGCGGAAACGAAATCAATGTTGTGGCCTAGCCCTTCGATTTCAAACGAATCGAGAGCGATGACTTGCTTGTCCGCAGCTTCGTCACGCGTCTTGCCCCAAGTGATAAGCTTCGCGATCATCGGGTCATAGAACATGGAAACTTCGCCGCCTTCATAGACGCCGTCATCCACGCGCACACCATCAATGCCGCGGCGGCCGTTGGCTTCGCCATCGTCGGCCCAGCCCTCTACCGGGGGACGATAACGCGAAAGACGGCCCGTGGAAGGCAGGAAGCCGCGATAAGGATCTTCTGCGTAGACCCGGTTTTCAATGGCCCAGCCATCGATGCGGATATCGTCCTGCGTAAACGCCAGCTTTTCACCAGCGGCAACGCGGATCATCTGTTCCACAAGGTCAATGCCGGTGATGCACTCGGTAACCGGGTGCTCCACCTGAAGACGAGTATTCATTTCTAGGAAGTAGAAGCTCTCGCCCGTCGTATCCGCGCCCGAAACGATCAATTCCACGGTTCCTGCGCTGTAATAGCCGACAGCACGTGAAAGCGCGACGCACTGCTCGCCCATCGCCTTACGCATCTCAGGGGTCACGAATGGCGACGGAGCTTCTTCAACCACCTTCTGGTGGCGACGCTGGATCGAACATTCGCGCTCGTTCAGATAGAGAATGTTGCCGTGCTGATCGCCCAGGATCTGAATTTCGATGTGGCGCGGGTCTTCGATGAACTTTTCGATGAAAACGCGATCATCGCCAAAGGAATTGAGGCCTTCCCGCTTCGTCGCTTCGAAACCTTCGCGCACGTCCTGCTCGGAATAGGCAAGGCGCATGCCCTTGCCGCCACCGCCAGCGGACGCCTTCATCATCACCGGATAGCCGATTTCGTTGGAAATCCGCACCGCGTGCTCGGTATCGTCGATCTCGCCAACGTAACCGGGAACGACATTCACGCCAGCAGCTTTGGCCAGCTTCTTTGACTCGATCTTGTCGCCCATCGCAGCGATCGCGTTGACCGGAGGGCCGACGAAAGCGATGCCGGCTGCGGCCAATGCCTCAGCAAAACTCGTCCGTTCCGAGAGGAAGCCATAACCCGGGTGCACGGCGTCCGCGCCAGTCTGCTTGCAGGCCTCGATGATCTTGTCAGCGATCAAGTAGCTCTCGCTCGCGGGCGACGGACCGATGTGCACAGCCTCGTCGGCCATCTGCACGAAAGGCGCTCGCGCGTCGGCATCGGAATAGACGGCGACGGTCTGGATGCCCATCCGCCGTGCCGTCTTGATGACCCGGCAGGCGATTTCGCCGCGATTGGCAATGAGGATTTTCTTGAACATCGGCTTCCTATGTTTCCTTCGGAATTTTCAACTGCCCTTCCCGCCGTGGGGACGAGAGGGACAATCAATCCGCCTAAATCTGATCGAGCGCCTGCCCCAGATCGGCTATAATGTCATCAATATGTTCGATACCAACCGAAACCCGCACCACATCTGGTCCGGCTCCGGCCTGTTTCAGTTCATCTTCGGAAAGTTGGCTATGTGTTGTCGACGCGGGGTGGATGATCAACGACCGGGTATCGCCAAGATTCGCCAGATGGCTGAACAGTTCCACGTTTGAAACCAGCTTTACGCCTGCCTCATATCCACCCTTAAGGCCAAATGTGAAGACCGCCCCGCCCTTGCCGCCAAGATATCGCGTGGCGAGAGGGTAATAAGGATCATCCTCAAGCCCCGCATAGGATACCCAACTGACCTTGGGATGGGACTTCAACCACTGTGCGAGTGCCAGCGCATTGCTGCAATGCCGTTCCATCCGCAGCGCAAGTGTTTCCATTCCCGTAAGCGCAAGGAACGCATTCATCGGTGCCAGCGCAGGCCCCAGATCACGCAGGCCGAGCGTGCGTGTCGCAAGGATAAAGGCGAGACTGCCGAACGCCTCAGTGAATTTCAGGCCGTGATAGGATGCGTTCGGCTCGCTCAGTGCCGGATATTTGCCATCCTTCGCCCAATCAAAATTACCGCCATCCACTATCACGCCGCCAATGGCGTTGCCATGACCGTTGAGGAACTTGGTGGTCGAATGCACGACGATGTCCGCACCATATTCGATCGGGCGGCAAAGAATCGGAGTTGCCATCGTATTATCTACGATCAGGGGCACGCCCGCATCGTGCGCAACCTTGGCAATCGCTTCCATATCCTGCACGACACCGCCGGGATTGGCGAGGCTTTCGATGAATACAGCGCGCGTGTTCTCGTTGATCGCAGCGGCTACATTGGCCGGTTCGTCGGCATCAACGAAATGTGCCGTCCAGGCCATCTTGCGAAAGCTTTGCCCAAGCTGATTGAGCGATCCCCCATAGAGCTTGCGCGCGGCGACGATCTCGCAACCCGGTTCCATCAGAGTGTGAAAGGCCAGGAACTGCGCGGCGTGACCTGACGCGACGGCCAGTGCCGCTTGTCCCCCTTCCAACGCTGCCACCTTGCCTTCCAACGCACCATTCGTAGGGTTCATAATTCGAGAATAGATGTTCCCGAATTCCTGAAGATTGAACAGGCGTGAGGCATGGTCAACGTCATCGAAAACATAGGACGCCGTCTGATAGATCGGCGTGATCCGCGCCTTGGTCGTGGGATCAGGCGCAGTTCCGGCGTGGATTGCCAGCGTTTCCGGTTTTTGCGTCATAGGGAATACCCTCTCACAGAACTGTAATTCGCATGGGAACAGCAGTAAGCTCGCGGATCGCAAAATGCGATTTAAGTTTGAACAGCCTCGCTGGCCCTGCTCCACGCGCAAACAACAATGCTAAGGGCCCCGATGCACCGTTGACCTGTTGCACGACGCCCGCATTCCAAATCGCCGTCAATGCGAGCCCAATGCCTGCAACAAGCATCAACACCACAACCGGCAGGAATGCGGGATCATTTGGCACTTACTCCGCCGCTTCCAGCACTTCGCCAGCGGGCGGCATGTTGTGCCCCAGCAAACGCAATACGTCAGCAGCGCATTCTACCACGTTTGAACCAGGACCATAGATGCCCTGCACGCCGGCGTTACGCAGGTAGTCGTAGTCCTGCGGTGGGATTACGCCGCCAGCGATAACCTTGATGTCATTGCGGCCTTGTTCCCGCAGTCCGCGGATCAGTTCCGGAATCAGTGTTTTGTGGCCGGCCGCCAGTGACGACGCACCGACGATGTCCACACCGCTATCCAGCGCGAGAACGACGGTCTCTTCAGGCGTCTGGAACAGCGGGCCAGAAACGACATCAAAGCCCATATCGGAGAAGGCCGAAGCGATCACGTTGGCGCCGCGATCCTGGCCGTCCTGACCCATCTTGGCGATCAGCAACTTCGGCTTGCGTTCCAGCCTGCGTTCAACCGCCTTCACGCCATCAAGCACTTGCTGCCAGCGACTGTCGCCCTCGTAAGGCGCGGAATAGACGCCCTTAACCGGCGTCGGTACGGTGCCGTACCGATCAAAGCTGTCTTCCATTGCAGATGAGATTTCGCCCAACGTGGCGCGAGCGCGTGCCGCTTCAACCGCATGAGCAAGCAGATTGGTTTCAATCGATTGCGGTGCAGCAGCCGCCTTGCGCAGTGCATCAAGAGCAGCCTGGCAAGCGGCTTCATCACGCTGTGCCTTCACCTTATTGATCCGCGCGATCTGTGAGTCACGAACCTTGGTATTGTCGACTTCCAGCGTTTCCAGCAGGTCTTCGTTGGCAAGGCGATATTTGTTGACGCCGACGATCACGTCTTGGCCACGGTCAACCCGAGCTTGACGCGCTGCGGCGGCCTCTTCGATCATTGCCTTGGGCCAGCCAGCGCCAACGGCCTTTGCCATACCGCCCTCAGCTTGAACGCGATCGATGATTTCCTGCGCCGCATCCACGAGCTGCTGGGTGAGCGCCTCAACGTAGTATGAGCCGCCCAGTGGATCGACGACCTTGGTCATCCCGGTTTCTTCCTGGATGACGATTTGCGTGTTGCGCGCGATACGTGCCGAGAAATCCGTGGGCAGTGCGATCGCTTCGTCAAGAGCATTGGTGTGAAGCGACTGGGTTCCCCCCAGCATCGCTGCCATCGCCTCAATCGTGGTGCGGATCACGTTGTTGTAGGGATCCTGTTCCGTGAGCGAGACGCCCGAGGTCTGGCAGTGCGTGCGCAGCATCTTGGAGCGCTCTTTCTTCGCGCCAAGGTTCGTCATCGCGCGGTGCCACAGCACGCGTGCGGCGCGCAGTTTGGCCACTTCCATGAAGAAGTTCATGCCGATGGCGAAGAAGAAGCTCAAACGACCGGCAAATTCGTCAATGTCCAGGCCGGAAGCAACGCCATACTTCACGTATTCCATGCCGTCCGCGATGGTGAACGCCAGTTCCTGAACCTGCGTCGCACCCGCTTCCTGCATGTGATAGCCGGAAATCGAGATAGAATTGAACTTCGGCATCTCGCGGCTAGTGTAGCCGAAGATGTCCGAAATGATCCGCATCGAAGGTTCGGGCGGATAGATGTACGTATTACGGACCATGAACTCCTTGAGGATGTCGTTCTGGATGGTCCCGTCGAGCAACTTGCGCTCAACACCCTGTTCTTCGCCCGCAACAATGAAGAAGGCGAGGATCGGGATGACCGCACCGTTCATCGTCATGGAAACAGACATCTGATCAAGCGGGATCCCGTCGAACAGGATCTTCATGTCCTCAACGGAGTCGATCGCGACGCCGGCCTTGCCCACGTCGCCCACAACGCGCGGATGATCGCTGTCATAACCGCGATGGGTCGCAAGGTCGAAAGCGACTGAGAGACCCTTCTGACCCGCAGCAAGATTACGGCGATAGAACGCGTTCGATTCCTCAGCGGTGGAGAATCCCGCATATTGGCGAACCGTCCAGGGACGGCCGGCATACATCGAGGCGCGCACACCGCGCGTAAACGGAGCGAAACCGGGAAGGCCCGGGTCAGCCACCACGTCTTCTGCAGTGTATAGCGGCTTCACCGCTATGCCTTCGGGCGTATGCCACGTCAGATCACGGCCTTTGACTTCTTTTTCAGCCGCAGCCTGCCAAGTCTCGATAGTGGGTTTGCCGCTCATCGTTCCGCTCTCGAATCAGATTGTGCGTTCAGTGGGCGCCCATGGGCGTTTCCATGATTTCGGTAAGTTGGCCGCCCATGTCCTTTGGGTGGACGAAGAAGATCAGCGTCCCATGCGCGCCAATGCGGGGTTCACCCAGAACGCGCTTGCCTTGGTTTTCA
>JAZQRJ010000072.1:0-18810 GCA_045629505.1 Novosphingobium sp. | reverse complement strand
GATCAGATCGGTGCGCGTCGCCCGCCAGCGTTCCTGGTTGCTGATCCGGTCCGATCCGATGAATTCTTCATCCCCGCTGTCGTCGACCACCTTCCAGGCAGTCTTCATGTCGAGCAGATTGACGAAGAAGTCATTGGTCAGTTGCCCGGGACGGTCTGTAAGGACACCGTGCGGACGATTGTCGTGGTTGGCTCCCAGCACGCGCAAACCGCCCAGCAGAACCGTCATTTCCGGTATGGACAAACCGAGCAGCGAAGCGCGGTCCACCATCATTTCCTCAGTCTTCACGCTCAGTTTGGTCTTGAGGTAATTGCGGAAAGCATCAGCCTGCGGCTCTAGCGGAGCAAAACTGTCGGCGTCGGTCTGCTCGTCCGTCGCGTCGCCACGTCCGCCGGTGAATGGCACATCGATGGAGAACCCGGCATCACGTGCCGCCTTCTCTACCGCTGCAGTGCCACCCAGCACGATCATGTCCGCAATGGACATCGGGCTGCTGCCGCGCACTTCCTCAAGCGCTGCCAGAACCCTTGCGAGTCCTGCCGGCTCGTTGACTTCCCAATCCTTCTGCGGAGCAAGGCGGACACGAGCACCGTTGGCACCCCCGCGATGATCGGATCGGCGCCAGGTCGAAGCCGAGGCCCACGCTGTCTTGACTAGATCGCTGATGGAAAGACCACTGTTGAGGATCGCCGCCTTCATCTCGACGACTTCGCTATCGCTCGGCATGTAGCCCTTGGGCACCGGATCCTGCCAGATCAACTCTTCCGCCGGCACTTCCGGGCCGAGGTAGCGAACTTTTGGCCCCATATCGCGGTGCAGAAGCTTGAACCATGCACGAGCGAAGGCATCACCGAACGCCGCAGGATCGGCACGGAACCGCTCGGAAATCTTGCGATACTCCGGGTCCATCTTCATGGCCATGTCTGCCGTTGTCATCATCGTCGGCACTTTCTTGCCGGGACGATGCGCGTCAGGAGCCATGTCAGCTTCCGACTGGTCGATCGGTTGCCATTGCTTCGCCCCCGCCGGGCTGGTGACCAGTTCGTACTCATAATCGAGCAGCATGTGGAAATAGCCATTGTCGACATTCCATCGGGCAGGCGTAGGCGTCCACGATCCTTCGAGCCCGGAGGTAATTGTGTGCTCGCCCATCCCGCTTTCATAGCCGCTCGTCCACCCAAGGCCCTGCATGGCGATGTCCGCGCCTTCGGGCTCCGCACCGATCAAGCTGGCATCGCCCGCGCCGTGGCATTTGCCAAAGGTGTGGCCGCCCGCCGTAAGTGCGACGGTTTCTTCGTCGTTCATACCCATACGATGGAAGGTTTCGCGAATGTCGCGGCCTGATGCGATCGGATCAGGAACGCCGTTTGGCCCTTCGGGATTGACGTAAATCAAGCCCATCTGGATGGCAGCCAGCGGGTTCTCCAAGGCCCAGCCCTTGTCCGGCTGAATGCGCGTTTCCGCACCTCCGCCAACCCAGAATTCTTCGGTTCCCCAATAGACGTCGAGTTCAGGCTCGAAGACGTCCTTGCGGCCACCGCCGAAGCCGAAGGTCGGCCCGCCCATCGATTCAATTGCAACATTGCCAGCCAGCAGCAGCAAGTCCGCGCAGGAAATATTCTTTCCGTACTTCTGCTTGATGGGCCAGAGCAAACGCCGGGCCTTGTCCAGATTGGCGTTATCCGGCCAGCTGTTTAGCGGCGCAAACCGCTGGTTGCCCGAACCGCCGCCGCCACGGCCGTCGGCTGTACGATAAGTGCCTGCGGAGTGCCATGCCATGCGGATGAAGAACGGGCCATAGTGTCCATAATCGGCAGGCCACCACGGCTGGCTATCGGTCATAACGGCGTGGATATCCGCCTTCAGCGCGTTGTAATCGAGCGCATTGAAGGCCTCTGCATAATCGAAATCTTCGCCCATCGGATCAGGAGACCCACATTGGCGCAGGATTTCCACTTGAAGCGAGTCCGGCCACCAATCCCGATTTGTGCGGCCCAGAAGTCCTCGAATACCGCCTTCAGCGGAGAAGGGACAACCGCTCCCGCCCATCGAACCAGTCTTTGCGTCCATGATTTCTCTCCTAATGCTGTTGTCAAAATATCGCTATTCGCTCGCCGGGCTGAAATAGCATTTGCCAGTAAGAGAAATCGCTTAAGGCGATAATAAGACGAGCTTATCCTAACTTAATGACCGGTGGACTGGCCACCGGCCCGTGTTCCAAGGTTCACGATCGGTTCAGCCCGCCCCGGTTAGCAATACTTACATTAGCTCGAAGACTCGCCGTATTTGGCAACGGCAAGGAGGAGAGGGCAATGATCGATTCATTCAAACGCGCCACATTGGCGATCAGCCTGGCCGCGGTCGGACTTATTACGGCGACAACCGCCGAAGCACGTGACCGTTATGACAATCGCGGCGACGATGCGGCCCTAGCAATTGGGGCAGGCATCATCGGCCTCGCGATCGGCGCTGCGATCGCCGATCAAGGTGATCGTTACTATTACGACCGAGCTTATTACCCGGAGCGTCGGTATGTAAGGGTGCGCGGCCGCCCGGATTATTACTATTACTATGATAACGCGCCGAACCGCTATTATCGTGATCGCCATTACAACCGCTATCAAACCTGGAACGGCGGGCGTAATTACAATCGCTGGGATCGCGGACGGCAGCGCGTAGATCGCTGGGGGAGACGGGATCGCGATGGATACTATCGTGATCGTCGCAACCGCAATGACTCTTACTGGAATCGGCGCGGCTATTAATGCAGCGCCATGGGACGGGCCCGGTCCTGGACCAACCGGGCCCTCTCTCAAAATCCAGACTTTTTCTCGCCAATTGTGTTACCCGGGGCTATGGCGCGGCCAATGCAGATCGCCGACCTCCGCATCGCCTTGTTCTCCGGCAACTACAACTATGTTCGCGATGGTGCGAACCAGGCATTGAACCGGCTTGCCGGCTATTTGCTTGATCAGGGCGCCTCTGTGCGCGTCTATGCCCCAACCGTTCCGGAGCCAGCCTTTGAACCGACCGGGGATCTCGTGGGGGTATCGGCCCTGCCTATTCCGGGCCGCAGCGAATATCGCTTCCCCTTTCGCATTCCGGCACGCGCTCGGCGTGATCTTAAGGCTTTTGCGCCCAACGTGGTGCACGTGTCCTCCCCCGATCCAGTTGCCCATCAGGCCGTGAAGTGGGCGCGCGCGCATGATCTGCCGATATTGGCTTCAGTCCACACGCGCTTTGAAACCTATCTTCGTTATTACAACATGGCTTGGGGCGAACCCATTATGGAAGCCATGATCCGCCGGTTTTACCGGCGCTGTGATGCACTGGTCGCTCCGTCGGAAAGCATGGCGCAAGTGCTGCGCGATGCACGCATGAACTACGACATCAGCATCTGGTCGCGCGGCGTCGATCGGGAGATATTCAACCCCTCCCGTCGGTCCAACGAATGGCGCCGCTCGCTTGGAATCGCTGATGACGCAGTGGCCATCGGCTTTCTGGGCAGGCTGGTGATGGAAAAGGGGCTGGACGTCTTTTCCGATACGATGGACGAACTGAAGAGCGGCGGCGTGCCGCACAAAGTTCTGATCGTGGGGGAAGGTCCGGCCAGGAAATGGCTGGAAGCACGTATGCCGGATGCGATTTTTGCCGGTTTTCAGCAGGGCGAGGAACTGGGTCGGGCTGTCGCCAGCACAGACATATTGTTCAATCCTTCAGTCACGGAAACGTTCGGAAATGTCACGTTGGAAGCGATGGCCTGTCGGGTCCCCGTGGTGGCGGCGGAGGCCACGGGAAGCCAAAGTCTGGTCAGCGATCATTCTTCTGGCCGCCTCATCCGTCCTGGCGCGGTGCATCAATTCGCGGAAGCCCTGCGCGCTTATGTTGAACAACCCGAATTGCGTGCCCGCCACGGTGGGGTTGGCGAAGCCCGGGCCAGCGAGTTTTCCTGGGACAAAATCAATCAGGCGGTCGCGAACACCTACCTGCGCCTCATCCGCCAGAAGGCCGCCCAAACGGGTTGACGCAACTTTGCGCCAAACCTCGAGATAGCCAACCGCCTCACGCCGACTTATCTATGGCCTGATGGCCGACCTATTCGCAGACCAAATTCCTGATTCCCGCCGCGAAGAGCCGCTGGCTGACGCGCCGCTGGCTGATCGGCTACGCCCGGCTGTCTTGTCCGACGTAGTGGGTCAGGAACACCTGACCGGCCCGGAAGGCGCCATCGGCCGCATGGTCGCATCGGGATCCCTGTCCTCAATGATCCTGTGGGGTCCACCCGGCACTGGAAAAACTACGATCGCGCGCTTGCTGGCTGATGCGGTGGGAATGCGTTTCGCTGCGCTGAGCGCGGTGTTTTCCGGCGTAGCCGATCTTAAGAAAGCTTTCGCCGAAGCAGAAGTCGCGGCAAAGGCCGGTCGCCGCACGCTGCTGTTCGTAGACGAAATTCACCGCTTCAACCGGGCGCAGCAGGATGGCTTTCTCCCCTTCGTTGAGAACGGCACCGTTACGCTGGTTGGCGCGACGACCGAGAACCCCAGCTTCGCGCTAAACGCGGCATTGCTCAGCCGCGCGCAAGTGCTGATCCTGCATCGACTGGACGCCGCAGCGCTGACCGTGCTTCTCGATCGTGCCGAAGCGCTGGAAGGGCGCGCCCTGCCTTTAACCGATGAGGCCCGCCAAGCGTTGATTGCTTCAGCCGATGGTGATGGCCGCTTCCTGCTCAACCAGGCGCAGACGCTCTATTCAGCCGCGATCGATGAAACGCTTGATGCCGCTGGCCTTGGCCGGTTCCTGCAACGCCGCATGGCCGTTTATGACAAGGACCGTGACGGTCATTACAACCTCATCTCAGCCCTGCATAAAAGCCTGCGTGGATCAGACCCGCAGGCTGCGCTCTATTACATGGCGCGGATGCTGACGGCGGGGGAGGAACCGCTCTATGTCCTGCGGCGGCTGACTCGCTTTGCATCGGAGGACATCGGCCTTGCCGATCCACAGGCGTTGGTCCAGTGCCTTGCAGCCAAGGACGCTTACGAGTTCCTTGGGTCGCCAGAGGGTGAACTGGCCATTGTGCAAGCATGTCTCTACCTCGCCACCGCACCCAAATCGAATGCTGCTTACGCGGCGCAGAAGTCTGCGTGGAAAAGTGCGCGAGAAACCGGATCGCTCAGCCCGCCGCCCCATATCCTTAATGCCCCTACCAAGCTGATGAAGGACATCGGCTATGGCGAGGGCTATGCCTACGATCACGATGCGGAAGGCGGATTTTCCGGTGCGGATTACTGGCCCGAAGAGATGACGCCCCAGACCTACTATAAGCCCGTGCCGCGCGGGTTTGAGCGGCAAGTGATCGAACGCCTCGAATGGTGGGACAAAAAACGCCAGGAACTGCGCGGCGGGTGAGACCGGACCGCTTCTCACATTTCATGGCGATTGACTGGTCCGGCGCCGCCGGGCCTCGACAGAGAGGCATCGCGGTTGCCGTGGCCAATGCTTCCGGCGGTCCGCCCGCGCTCATAAGCCGAAAGCAGCCATGGTCGCGGGAGGATGTTCTCTGCCTGTTGCGAGACGATCTGCCCGAAGCAACGCTGGTTGGCCTGGATCTGGGGATCTCCCTGCCATACGCCGACTGCGGCGCATTCTTTCCTGGCTGGAGCGAAAGCCCGCCCGATGCCCCCTCGCTGTGGGAAATGGTGGATTGGATCTGTGCAGACGATCCGCATCTTGCCGCCAGCAGTCTTGTCGATCACCCGGTTGCGTCACATTATTTCCGGCGGCACGGCGGACGCGAGGGCGAGCATTTCCGCTGCGATGATCCATCGCACGGGCGTGGACGCTTTCGGGTTACGGAAATGCGGCAGGCGGCGATGGGCTGCAAGCCTTACAGCAATTTCAACCTGATTGGCGCGGCGCAAGTCGGCAAATCCAGTCTCACCGGCATGCGCGTTCTGAATCGGCTGCGCGGGAGCTTACCGATCTGGCCTGTTGACCCACTTCCGGCCGCCGGCTCGGTCGTGGTGGAAATATACACTGCGGTGGCCGCGATCGCGGCGGGGCGCCGCGCCTCTCGCACCAAGATGACTGACATCGCCGGCCTCAATTCCGCGCTGGCAGTGCTCGGCTCCCCACCAGTGGAAGGTGCGGGCCCGATCGACGATCATCGTTCGGACGCGTTACTGGCATCTGCATGGATGCGCAAAGCAGCCTTACGCACGGAATTATGGCACCCTCGCGATATGACAGTTGAAATTGCCCAAACCGAGGGCTGGACCTTTGGCGCAACCTGACGCAAAGAGCGCCAAGCGGAGAATCCCCCGCACGCCGGCTTAGCTCAGTTGGTAGAGCACCTGATTTGTAATCAGGGGGCCACGGGTTCGAATCCTGTAGCCGGCACCATTTCCCACATCGCGCCACGTCGCATCAACCTTCACAACACCGCAAAACCGGCGGCATTCCTTGCCTTGTTACATCGCATGGCATCGCGACATATCGCGGGCATCACATCGCGCGAGGAGTGGAAATAGCGAAATGCATTGGCAGGTTTTTTGGGCGAGGCATCTATGCGCCATACCCTCGCCAACGTCTAAGCCAACCGGTGCAATCCTTTTAACAGCGGCCCCGAAGGATATCGTCCTTAATTCGAACCTACCTCGCCCGTTCAACCTTACCGCCAGTCCGCGGCTTCATTAATGGCGGAGCTCCCAAGCTTCGAAAGAAAACTCTTCGGAACACGACCATCAACGCGGCGCAGATCAGTTTGATTTTCGCCGCTTTCCCTGTCACTTGTAACGGTACTGGGAACGCCCATCTCGATCACACAGTCGCGGCAGTCACCGTGACGCGTTCTGGAAGAGTGAGACATGAACCGCGAAGATTTCATCAAAAGCTTGAGAGCGGCCACGGAAACCGAAGTGGAGACTGCCCTTCAAGGCAGCAAGATCACCCTGCCGCTCACAACGAACTACGAGGCCTTGGAATTCTTCAATTGCATGATCGACGTGCTGACTGAAGCTCGAGCGACGGATGACGCGGCCGAGAAGGACCGAATTAAACCTGGCTTCGGAAGCACCCATACGAGATAGGCCCGCGGCTTCTCCTTAGACCTGCTCGGCCTCCCCTGTGCCGGGTGAACTTTTCATGACCCTGACCAAAATGCCCACGGCTTTAATCAGTCGGATCGAGCCTGGATCGCTAATCCACTTGGGACGACGCGGTATCATAATAGCCCGACACCCGATCAGCATAAGCTTGATCAAACATGGGAGCATTGTTGGACCAACTAGGACCTCCCTCAAGAAGGCGGCGGTCTGCACTTACGATATAAACGTCATTCACCCCATCGTATGCGAGCAAACTGAAGGGAATAGGATAGAAGCTTTTTCCGAGCCCCAAAAAGCCGCCTAAACTAAGAACAGCAAAAGTTGCTTGCCCAGTCCGCTTGACGACCATGAGCGCATGCACATGACCCAGCGCGTCTCCATCACGGGAAACCACCTTTAAACCATCGGTTTTCGCGTCAATCAACTTGGGCGTGGAATCCGGTTTCTCAGTCATATTCGCCTCTCCTATGGCTATGGGAACGGACATCTCCATCTTCTGCAACGTTCGGCCAGACATTCCGCTCCATTTGGAGCACGATAACCAATGCCCATTCGTCCACCCAGCCTGCGGATGATCATTCAGCCGATGCTGGGACTTTTCTGCCGTTCGGATGCGTCAGCCGAACGCCAGCTCTTGTCAGCAGCCGGCATTCAACGCCCGACCGAGGGGCATCGCAGAACGACAGAAAGGGCCGGAAGCGGCCCGAGAGCTTTAGGCTCAACCACGAGGTTAGTTGCCGTAAGTCTGTGATCGCAGAACTCCGCGCCGGCATGCGTCAGCGCGGATCCGCTGGCCGAGGATCAACTTTGGGATACCCCGGCACCCAGTCTGCGTTCCGGGTTGTCCAACGGAGTGGTGCGGGTAAATGCAGCTATTTGCAATTCATGGAACACACGCTGACAACAACCGAGTCCCTCCGGACAGTGGGGACGATCCACAGCGACCCCGATGGTCGTGAGATCGCAATCTGAACAACGCTCGCGCTCTCCGGCAGCGCCTCTGCAAGCGCTTGGTGAGCATCCCGGGTGCGCACGGTGATCTCGAAGTGCTCCGCAGACCAGTGCTACATTCCGCGGCGCCAACATCCAGGAGAAAACGCGATGACAATGAAAAATGAGCACGATAAATTAGGGGCCATTTTGGGGGCTCTATGACTGGGGAATGAGCTAAGTTTGACAGTTTATCTGCAAATATCTGAGCTTTTTCTAATCCTGTGGCCGGCACCATTTTTTACAATCAGATGGTTTTTTCGTCGTCCTTCTGGGACGAGCTGCTGTCTGCGTCGCCCTTTCGGATGAAGCTGATCTTTCCGTTCGGTTCCAGAATTCCCCAGGCAACTTCGGCAATGCGGGCGATGCCTGCCAGTCGCATTTCCGTTTCAAGTTCCGGCAGGGTGATCCGGTCGCGCCGCATGTTCGGGTCCACTATCTCGCCGTTTCTGACAAGCACACGCGGCACGCCTTCCAACAACCGCTCGGCCCGGCGGGAGAGGTAAGTCAGCCAGCTTAACGCCAGTGTCCAAAAAGCAATGGTGCCGATTGCCAGCGTCGCACCCGTCATGCTGAGATCGTTATGCGTAACGCCTTGCTGGACGAGATCGCCCATCACGATTAGGAGCACCAGTTCAAAAGGGCTTACCTGCGTCAACTCCCGTTTGCCGAGCAAACGCAGCAGCAAGTACATGACGAAAAACATGACTGTGGCGCGCAGGATAATATCCATCAGGGCAACACTCTTACACGGATGGGAACGCCCGCCAGCCGCTGGTCCCCATCAAAAGCGACTACTTCGCCGTGCGCACCGCCCAACAGCGGCGGGTTGATCTGGCCATCAATCTTGAAGCGGAAGGTCTCTCCGGCCTTAAGTCCGGTAAAGACAAACCGGTGGAAGCCGCCGCCATATTCCTCGCTCTCCGCGGCGGGGACCATGGTATTGATCGTCATTTCGCGCCAAAGGCTGTCTGATATGCCGATAGCAAGCTGGCGGAGGGGGCGTTTGGCACTCACTTCCACGATCGTTTCGAAAACCATCCCATTTCGAAGCGTTTCGGGCGTGGTGACGCTGAGTTCCACTTTATCTGTGTCGATCGTGCGGCTGCGTGCTGGATAGCCACCCAGCAACCCCAACGCGGCAACGACCAGAATCGCGACGAGAATGATCAAAGGCAACGGATTTGCGTGGCGTGCACTTGGCGACGGCGGCTGAGGGTCAATGCCGTCAGGTGTGGGTGTAACCATTTCTATGTTTCGGCACCGTTATTGCGGGACCGGGCGGTGCCTAGAGCACTAATGCACTCGCCAAGCATCTCTATTGCAACGCGCAAGGTTTCAACGCGCGTCGCGCCACGGCCGATATCGCCAAAGTGGCAAACGCGATGATCGGTTACGCCGTCATCTCGCGCACAGGCAATGTGGACCAGACCAACTTCATCGGAAGGATCGCCCTTTCCGGCAAAACCGGTGATCGCAACGGTAACTCCAGCCTCAGAGCGATTGAGCGCACCTTCGGCCATGGCCCGGGCGACTGGTTCGCTCACCACCCCCTCACGCTCAACCATTTGAGGAGGAATGCCTAGCAGGTCGCACTTTGAAGCGATGCTGTACGTAACGAATCCGCGATCGAATACATGGCTCACGCCCTCAATGTCGGTCAAAAGCGAAGCAATCAAACCCCCGGTGCAGCTTTCGGCAGAGGCGATCGCAATATCCAGTTCCTCCGCTGTCTTCAGCACCGCAATTGCGCTGTCGATCAGGTCATCCGGCAATGCGGCATTTAGCGTTTTCGCGTCTCGAGATGCCTCTTGCATCGCCATAATCCTTCACCTCGCTACGTGCTTCCAAACGCTTCGAGGCATCGCCGGTTCCTGTCGCAATCTCCCTTCCCTTTGTCCCGGCTCCTATGCGCCTGATCCCTTTGCCCAGAACCATCGCGGCCGTGAACAGTTGGTGTGTCAAGGAGAACACCTATGCCAGCAACCGACGACATGATTCATGAAGACCCCCTGCCCGGCCACGAAAGCGCGCTCTTCCCCAAGCCGGAATGGCAACCGCGTTATCCCGGCTCTGGCCGTCTATCTGACAAGGTTGCGATCATAACCGGGGCGGACAGCGGCATTGGCCGGGCGGTAGCAGCGCTCTACGCCCGCGAAGGCGCAGACATCGCGATTGTCTATCTGCTGGAGGATGACGATGCCGAAGAAACCAAGCGCATTGTCGAGGCGGAAGGTCGCCGCGCCATCACCATCCGTGCGGACGTCGGCTCAGCAGAAATGTGCGAAAGAGTTGTCGCGCAAACCATGGAAGCGTTCGGACAGATCGACATCCTCATCAACAATGCCGGTGAACAGCATCCCGACCAAGAAATCACCGACATTACTGAGGAGCAATTGCGCCGAACCTTTCAGACAAACATTTTCAGCATGTTCTTTCTTACGCAGGCGGTTCGTCCTCATCTCAAATCCGGTAGCGCCATTGTGAACTGTACATCGGTAACGATGTACAAGGGGTCTGCCGAACTACTGGACTATTCCAGCACTAAAGGCGCAATCACCGCCTTTACGCGTTCGCTCTCGGAAAACCTGGTAGGCGATGGCATCCGCGTGAACGCAGTCGCTCCCGGCCCTATCTGGACACCGCTCAATCCCTGCGGCGGAGCGTCAGACGAGAAGATGGAAAATTTTGGAGAGGACACTCCAATGGGAAGGCCCGGCCAACCCAACGAGGTCGCGCCCGCTTTCCTGTTCCTTGCCTGCGAGGATTCCAGCTATATGTCCGGGCAAGTCCTGCATCCCAACGGCGGGATTATCGTCAACGGATAGCGATGCCCGCAACATCAGCGGAACCAAAAACGAGGCGCGATCTTTCTCCTATTGAGGAGATGAAACATGGCCGCACGCGCATACTGGCAGGGACAGATCAGGCTGGCACTGGTTTCGATTCCAGTAGAAATCTATCCTGCCTCCAAGTCAGGCGCGGCGATCAGCTTTCACCAAGTCCACGAACCAACTGGCAAGCGCATTCGCTATGAAAAGGTTGCGCCGGGCGTGGGGCCGGTGGACCGCGACGACATCGTCAAAGGTTATGAGATCGAAAAAGGGGAATATGTCCTGCTCGATCAGGACGAAATCGACGCCGTGAAGATCGAAAGCCGCAAGACGCTGGAACTTGTGCAGTTCGTGGAAGCAAGCGAGATCGACGTCCTTTATTACGAAAAGCCGTATTTCGTGGTGCCCGGCGACGATCTGGCGGAGGAAGCCTATGTTGTGCTGCGGGAAGCGCTACGGCAATCGAAGAAAGTTGGCCTTGGGCAACTGTCCGTACGCGGGCGTGAACAACTTGTCTCGATCAAGCCGTGTGGGCGCGGCCTGGTGATGGAGGTGCTCCGCTATGCCGATGAAGTGCATAAGGCGCAGAGCTATTTTCGAGACGTCGGAGATGCCGAGCCAGAACCGGAACTATTGGAACTGGCTACCACTTTGATCGACAAAAAGACGGCGCCCTTCGAACCCGCCGAGTTTCAGGATCGCTATGTAGAGGCATTGCACCGGCTGATCGAGAAGAAGCGCAAAGCGAAGGGCAATCGCCGCATTCTGGAAGATCCAGACGATGCACCCACCGCTGGTGGCAACAATGTGATCGATTTGATGGCTGCCCTGCGCAAATCGGTGGGAAGCGGGGCCAGCACCAAGCCCACCAAATCCACCAAATCGCCCGCCAAAAAGGCAGCCCCGAAAAAGACCACAGTTAAAAAGCCCGCCACACCTCAGACTGCGCGTCGGAAAGCGGGCTGAAATGGAGCTTAACCCGGATGTACCGCTCCATTGGGGGGACTTTACGATCGTTCTACGCCTTGGTGCCGCTGTTGTCCTGGGCCTGCTGCTTGGTCTGGACCGTGAGTTGAAAGGTCATCCCGCCGGTTTGCGTACGCACGGCCTGATTTGTTTTAGCGCGGCGGTGATGACGGTGTGTGCATTGGCGCTATTCCATCAGCTCGATGCCGAAGGCACTCGCATGGATCCGCTGCGCGTCTTTGAAGGTGCAGGGACTTTCGTAGGCATCATTGCTGCGGGGCTGATCGTCGTCAGCAAAGGCACCGTGCATAACCTTACGACTGCAGCCCACCTCTGGCTCGCAACAGTCATCGGCATTGCTTGCGGCGCGGGGCAGTGGCCGCTTGTCATTATGGCCGCGCTCGTTTCGGTATTCCTGCTGTCGGGTCTCGCGATTGTCGAAAAGCGGTGGTTGAAGTCTGCCCAGCCCAATTTGGACAACACCTGATGGCACGCATCGACCCCCTGTCAGCCTACAACAAGAAGCGGGATTTCGCCCGAACCTCCGAACCGGCAGGCAAGGCGGAAAGCAGCGAGAGCGGCAATCTCTTCATCGTCCAGAAGCACGCTGCCACCCGGCTTCATTGGGATTTTCGGCTGGAGGTGGACGGCGTCCTGAAAAGCTGGGCCGTTACAAAGGGGCCAAGCCTCGATCCCGATGACAAGCGTCTTGCGGTGAGGACCGAGGACCATCCCCTATCCTATGCCCGGTTCGAAGGAACCATCCCGAAAGGCGAATACGGCGGCGGCAGTGTGATGCTCTGGGATCAGGGCACGTGGGAGCCGATTGAAGGCAAAAG
Organism: Novosphingobium sp.; assembly: GCA_045629505.1. GTDB lineage: Bacteria > Pseudomonadota > Alphaproteobacteria > Sphingomonadales > Sphingomonadaceae > Novosphingobium. Next base: position 6,075 of record JAZQRJ010000072.1, on the reverse strand, counting down.
CGCCAAGGACATTGATGACGGCCACCTGCATTTTTGCCTGAACGGGGAACGCATGAAAGGCGAATGGTTGCTTGTTCGCATGAAACCGCGCCCCGGCGAAAAGCGTGAGAACTGGCTACTGCGCAAGATCGCGGACAAGCATGCAGGAACCTCTGCCGATTTGGTCGAGCATGGCCTCACCAGCGTGCTTACCGGGCGCACAATGGCGGATATCGCGGCGGACAAGAAAGGCACTCAATCGCTGCGCGGCAAGAAGGGCAAACAGTTCGACGCGGCAATGCACGATGCCGCGCAGCACAATGCCCGGGTTCCGGCCAAGCCGAAAGGCAAGTCTCGCAAGCGGTCGGTTGCCCTGCCCAGTTTCGAATCTCCGCAACTGGCGACGCTGGTCGACGATGTGCCTTCCGGCAATGGCTGGATGCACGAGATCAAGTTCGATGGTTATCGCGCGCTGGTCGCCGCGCAGGGTGAGCAGGTGCGCGTCTACACTCGTTCCGGCCTTGATTGGACGGACAAGTTTGGACCGCTGGCAAAAGCGATTGCCGCACTCGATCTGCCGGCCTGCCTGATCGACGGGGAGATTGTTGCTTATGACGATGAAGGCAACCCCAGCTTCTCTGCGCTTCAGAATGTCCTGAAGCGTGGGCACGGCACGCAAACCGCAAAGGATGCGTTAGCCTTTCACGCTTTTGACCTGCTGGCAATCGATGGCCAGGATCTGAAACCTTTTCCCAACATCGAACGCAAGGAACGGCTGGAGGCGCTGCTCATCGATTGCAAGCCGCCAATCCATGTGGCCGACCACGTGATCGGTGCGGGGGAAAAGCTGTTTTCCGCTATGTGCGAAGCAGGACAGGAAGGCATTATCGCAAAGCGGCTCGATGCCCCCTATCGCGGCAGCCGCACCCGCAACTGGGTGAAGGTGAAATGCACAAGGCGACAGGAATTCGTCGTGATTGGCTGGACGAAAAGCACGACCAAACAACGTCCATTCAAATCACTGCTACTCGCCCAGAAGGAAGGCGATTCTTTGGTTTACAAGGGCAAGGTCGGGACCGGCTTTAATGGAGAAACGTTGGAAAACCTCGCCGCCAAGTTGGCACCGCTCTCCCGCAAGAGCCCGCCCGCAGATGTGCCGCGCACTGAAGCACGGGGAGCGCAATGGGTGACACCCAAGCTGGTTGCCGAAGTGGCTTTTGCCGAACTTACCGCGGAAGGCCGCGTGCGCCATGGCAGCTTCATCTCGCTGCGGTCTGACAAGGCGGCAAAAGACGTGAAGCCCGAACGTGCGCAACCAGCTCCGCAACCGTCGTCGGCAGTCAAGATCTCCAACCCCGATCGCGTAATCTTTCCTGAATCCGGTGAGACCAAGGGCGGTCTTGCTGCATATTATCAAGCCATTGCACCGTTGATGCTGCCCTTTGCCGCAAACCGTCCGATCAGCCTTGTCCGCTGTCCTCAAGGCCGCGCGCGCAAATGCTTTTTCCAGAAACATGACAGCGGTTCATTCGGGCCGCATGTCCATCATGTGCCGATCAGGGAAAAGGACGGCGGCATGGAGGATTACCTCTACGTTGCCGATGCGGACGGGCTCCTCACTTGCGTACAGATGGGCACGATAGAGTTCCACAGCTGGTGCACCCGGGCTGATGATATCGAGCATCCCGATCGCATGATCTTCGATCTGGACCCCGATGAAGGGCTGGATTTTGCCGACGTGAAACGCGCGGCCAAAGATATTCGCAATCACCTTGCCGATCTGGGCCTTGTCAGTTTTGCCCTGCTTTCCGGTGGCAAGGGCGTGCACGTGGTCGTTCCCCTCACGCCCGGTCATGACTGGGAAACGCACAAGGATTTTTCGAAACGTTTTGCCGAGGCGCTCAGCCTTGCCGAACCGGATCGGTTTGTTGCAACCATGAGCAAAGCCAAGCGCAAGGGCCGCATCTTCATCGACTGGTTGCGCAATCAGCGCGGTGGCACTGCAGTTCTGCCTTATTCAGCCCGGTCACGTGATGGAGCTCCCGTCGCCGTGCCGGTGAGCTGGGAGGAATTGGAGGACGTCGAGAACGCGCAAGTATTCAGGATCAGCGATGCAGATGATCTGATGGAACATGCCCGTGGCAAGTCCCTGAAGGGATGGGGATTTGCCAGCCAACAGCTGCCTGAGACGATCTGACTTCGTGCTTTTGAACGCGGCGATCATGAGAAGCGCATTGGCTTTTGCAGCAATAGAACATAATAGGAACACATGTCCGCCGATTCGCACACCCTTCAGGCTCTCAAGCACCGGATTGCCCGGATTGGGGAGGGTTTTGATAGTGGTGAGGCACGCAATTTCGCCACCGGCCACCCCGATCTGGATGCGGCTCTGGACGGTGGATTAGCCGAAGGACGGATACACGAACTCTTCGCCTCCAGCGTGGATGATGCCCCCGGCGCGATAGGATTTGCTGCGATGCTGGCGTTGAAGGTGAGGCCCGGTCCCTTGCTGTGGCTGCGCAGTGAGAAGGCAGAACGGTCCATGGGGCAATTGTATGTTCCAGGCTTTGTCGAACTGGGTGGTGAGCCGGATCGTATGATCCTGGCTCTGCTGCCTGATGACAAGGCGTTGCTGCAAGCCGCTGCCGATGCAGCCGCCTGTTCCGGGCTTGGCACGCTGGTGGTGGAATTCTGGGGAAAGGCCCCCTTGCTGACCCTGACTGCCAGCCGCCGACTGGCACTGGCAGCCGAGAAATCAGGCGTTACCCTGCTCCTGCTACGGATCGATGCAACCCCAGTGCCGAGTGCGGCGACAACCCGGTGGAGCATCGCTTCCATTCCCTCAATCCCGCTAGAGGCCAATGCCCCCGGTCCTCCCCTTATCGAAATCGAATTGTTGCGACGACGAACCGGGCCATCTGGCCTGCGATGGCAAATGGAGTGGAATCGTGACGAGCGTGGGTTCCGGAAACCGGCGCTACCTGGCGCTATGGTTCCCCTATCTGGGGATCGATCGGCTGATCCGATCACGCACGGCGCACGCCGATCAGCCTGATGCCCCGCTGGCGCTGGCTGAAAAGGTAAAGGGCGCAGTCCGTCTGGCCATGATCGATCCTACCGCGGCGGCACTGGGCCTACAGCGCGGCATGGGGCTGGCAGATGCGCGCATTCTGGCGCCGGACTTGCAGGTGTTCGATAAGGACGAACATGCCGATGCCGCACTGCTTGAACGGCTTGCAGATGGCTGCATGCGCTATACGCCCAATGTCTCGCTGGACGGTATTGATGCGCTGGTGCTCGATTTGACAGGCTGCACTCATCTGTTCGGAAGCGAGGATGCGCTGGCCGCAGATCTTGGCAAGCGCATGGCCGGGCTTGGCCTGCGCGCCCGCACGACGTGCGCCTATGCCCCGGAAGCGGCACTGGCGCTGGTACGTTTTCAGAGGGTCCCGGCCACCGATGAGCGGGCCAGCGTAATGCGCCTGCCAATCGCCGCGCTGCGACTGGGGGCGGAATGCGAAACCTCACTGATGCGCGCGGGGCTGGCGACGATCGGCGACGTGGCCCGCCGTCCCCTGTCCAGCATAGCAGCCCGCTATGGCGAAGATGCGGTGCAGGCTATCCGCCGCATTACCGGGGAAGCGGATAGTCCGCTTGTATTTCGCAAGCCGGAAACGCCTTTCCTTTTCGAGCGGCGCTTTGCCGAACCCGTTGCCCGAACCGACTATGTGATGGAGCGGTTGGGCGATCTGGTTGCAGAAGCGATTGCCGCGCTTTCCGCGCAGGATCGGGGCGGACGGCGCTTTGAAACGACATTCTTCCGCTCAGATGGACTGGCCCAGCGCCTGATGATCGAAACGGGCAGCGCCACGCGCGATGCACCGGCGATCCTGCGGCTGTTCCGCGAACGGATAGACAGCCTTTCCGATCCGCTCGATCCCGGCTTCGGTTACGACATGGTGCGGCTGAAAGTGTCCCGGCATGAACCGCTCATGGCCAGCCAATTGCCTCTGGGCGGCAGCGAGGATGCCAGCGCCTTGCAACAGGTGGATGAACTGGTCGATCGCCTCAGCACACGCATCGGCCGCAATCGCGTGCGCCGGTTCCAGCCGCGCGACAGCCATATTCCGGAGCAGGCCCAACTCTTATTTCCAGCGATAGATGACCGGCAGGCAGATGGAGGCTGGGTAATGTCGCCTCCCGGCAATCCGCCCATGCGCCCGCTGCACTTGTTCAATCCGCCCCAGCGCATCGAAGTGCTGGCCTCTGTGCCCGATGGACCGCCCTATCGCTTCCGTTGGCGCAGAACATTCCACGAGGTTGGCCGGTTCGAGGGGCCGGAACGGATTGCCTCTGAATGGTGGCGCGCGAAAGACGGCGACCCCGCCCATGGCGCGCCGACGCGGGACTATTACCGGATCGAAGATCGCCGGGGGCGGCGCTTCTGGATCTTCCGGCATGGCCTTTATGATGGAACCAACCATCCCGATTGGTACATCCATGGGCTGTTTGCATGACCGGCCCCATGACTGGCTTTGCCGAACTGGTGGCGGCGACCAACTATTCCTTTCTGCGAGGAGCATCGCATCCAAGCGATATGGTCGGTCAGGCAATAGAACTGGGCCATGCCGGGATCGGCATTGCCGACCGCAACACGGTGGCAGGCGTGGTGCGTGCATGGATGGCACTGCGCGAAGCAAATGCCAAAGCGCAGGAACTGTTTGGCCAAGGCGTCGATATCAAGCTGGTGGTGGGCGCGCGGCTGGTATTTTGCGATGGCACGCCGGATATCGTCGCCTATCCCGCCAATCGCGCCGGATGGGCCAACTTGTGCCGCATGTTGACCGAGGGCAACCGCGCCGCCCCGAAGGGTGAGTGCTGGCTGACCTTCGATCATCTCATCCGGTTCTGCGGAGATTTACTGCTGATCGCGATAGCCGGGCCGGATGACGAGGATATCCTGCGCCGCCTGCTGTGGCGGGTGCGTGGCTCGCTCTGGCTCAGCGCCACCATGACCTATTGCGGGGATGATCGACGCCGCCTTGCCCGCCAGAAGGCATTTGCAGAACGGATCGGGATTCCTCTGCTCGCCACCAATGACGCCCTCTATGCAAGAGACAGCGACCGTCCGCTGCATGATGTCGTTACCTGCATTCGCAAGGGCACGACCGTGGCTCAGGCTGGGCGCCACCTGCTCGCCAATGCAGAGCGCCACCTGAAGGCCCCGCAGGAAATGGCACGGCTGTTCGCTGATGTGCCCGAAGCCGTTGAGCAGACACTGGTATTGCTCTCCCGCATTGAGTTCGATCTGGAACAGCTCAAGTATGAATATCCTGAAGAGCCAGTGCCGGAAGGGTGGCGACCGCAGGACTGGCTGGAGCATCTGGTCCGCTCCAAATTGCCCGAACGCTATCCAAGCGGCTTGACCCAACAGGGTTTGCGCCAGTTGCAGGAAGAGTTCGATCTGATCCGCAAGAAGGAATACGCCAATTACTTCCTGACCGTTCACGATGTGGTCGAATTTGCCCGCAGTCAGGGCATCCTGTGCCAAGGCCGGGGATCGGCGGCCAATTCCATCGTCTGTTATGTGCTGGGCATCACTGCGATCGATCCGATCCGGGAAAAGCTGCTGTTCACTCGCTTCCTTTCCGAAGAGCGCGACGAACCGCCAGATATCGACGTGGATTTTGAGCATGAGCGGCGCGAGATCGTAATGCAGTACATCTATGAACGGTATGGCCGGCACCGCGCAGGAATCGCTGCCACCGTCATCCATTATCGTCCGCGCAGCGCCGTGCGCGAGGTCGCCAAGGCGCTGGGCATTTCCGAAGACGTCGTCCAACGGCTGACCGGTACGGTATGGGGCAGCTTTTCCGGATCAATGGAAGAAGACCGTTATCGTCGGGCAGGTATCCACGTAGATAATCCGCAAATCGTGCGCCTGAAAACGCTGGTGGATCAACTGCTGACCTTCCCACGCCACCTGTCACAGCATGTGGGGGGCTATGTGTTGACGCAGGGGCGGCTCGACGAACTGGTCCCAATCCACAACGCTGCGATGGCCGATCGCACGTTCATCGAATGGGACAAGAACGA
>JAZQRJ010000071.1:0-9730 GCA_045629505.1 Novosphingobium sp. | reverse complement strand
TCCTTGCTGGCTTCCACGACCTTGGCAAAGTCGAAATCCATCTGGGCATCGGGCTTACGGGTAAGCATGGTGAATCGCACCACGTCCTTGCCCACTTCGTTCACCATGTCGGCGATGGTGACAAAGTTGCCAGAACGCTTGGACATCTTCACCGGCTCACCCCCGCGCAGAAGCTGGACCATCTGCACCAGCTTCACGTCGAATGGTATGGGATCGCCCTGTTCACCAGTCATCGCAGCGACAGCGGCCTTGATCCGCTTCACCGTACCTGCGTGGTCTGCACCCCAAATGTCGACGAGGGCATCTGCGCCCTGCGCCTTTTGGTAATGGTAGGCGAGGTCAGCCCCGAAATAGGTCCACGATCCGTCAGACTTCTTGATTGGCCGGTCCTGATCGTCACCAAACTTGGTAGAGCGGAACAGCGGCAGTTCCACAGGTTCCCAGTCATCATGCGTTTTGCCCTTGGGCGCTTCAAGGACGCCGTCGTAAACAAGATCGCGAGCACGCAGCCACTTCTCCGCCTCTTCGGGCTTTCCAGCAGCCTGCAGCTCCGCCTCCGACGAGAAGACATCATGCTTGATGCCGAGCAGGGCAAGATCGGCGCGGATCATTTCCATCATTGAGGAGGAAGCGCGGGACTTGAACAGGGCGAGCCATTCGCTTTCGGGCGCGCCGACGTATTTGTCGCCAAATTCCTCGGCCAGTGCCTTGCCAACCGTAATCAGGTAATCACCGGGGTAAAGTCCTTCGGGGATTTCACCCACGGCCTCGCCCAGTGCTTCACGGTAACGAACGTGTGCTGATCGGGCGAGCACGTCCACCTGCGCGCCAGCATCGTTTACGTAGTACTCGCGAATCACCTTGTGACCGGAGCATTCCAGCAGGCTCGCCAGCGCATCGCCCACAACGGCGCCGCGGCAATGGCCCATGTGCATCGGTCCAGTCGGGTTGGCAGAGACATATTCGACATTCACGATCTTGCCGCTGCCCATGGCTGACTTTCCGTAATCAGCACCCAATGCTGCGATGGCCCGCAGTTCCGTGCGCCACGCCTCATCAGCAATACGCAGGTTGATGAAGCCCGGACCGGCGATCTCTGCCCCGGTGACGTGAGGATCACTGGTCAACTTTTCGATAATGAGTTCGGCCAGAGCACGCGGATTGGTCTTGGCCTGCTTGGCCAGCACCATCGCGGCATTGGTAGCCAGATCGCCGTGCGAGGGATCGCGCGGCGGCTCCACCGTCACATTGCCTCGCGGGGTGTGCGGCGGCAGATGCCCTTCGCGCTCCAGTGCGGAGAGGACAGCATCAACCTTTGCGGCGAACGCGGCGTGAATGGTATGAACGGCGGGCTTTTGGGTATCAGACATTGCGCGCGATTAGCCGGTTTAGGCGCATTTAGAAACAGGCTTTGCGCAGGTCCGCCATGCCAAGGTGTCGCCCGGAAGATCGGGATGAAGCAAGTGCACGATACGGAATCCACTCTAACGGTGTGGAAGTTGGAGACAGCCAGCCCTCGTCCGCGTCACTGCATCATCAACCACTGTGCAATCGAGCCCGTTTCCGCTATCGGGCCAGCCATGTCACGCATTGCCCCTCCCCGCACCTACCGGGTCAAAAGCTTCGGCTGCCAGATGAACGTCTATGATGGCGAGCGGATGGCCGAGCTTCTGGCCGCGCAGGGCATCACTCCCGCGCCAGAGGGAGAGAACGCCGATCTCGTCGTCCTCAACACCTGCCACATCCGTGAAAAGGCGGCGGAAAAGGTCTATTCCGACATTGGCCGGATCGCCAAAGACCAGCGGCGCGAGGATGGCACCGAACCGCTGATCGCAGTCGCTGGCTGCGTCGCACAGGCAGAGGGTGAGGAAATCATGACCCGCGCGCCTGCGGTGCGCATGGTCGTGGGTCCGCAAGCCTACCACCGTCTTCCCGCCATGTTGGCCGAAGCCGTCGAAGGGCGCCGTGTAACCGATACGGACATGCCGGCAGAAACCAAGTTCGATGCGCTGCCCGCTCGCAAGCGCTCCGGACCCAGCGCTTTCCTCACCGTGCAGGAAGGGTGCGACAAGTTCTGCACTTATTGCGTGGTGCCTTATACGCGCGGCGCGGAAGTCTCCCGCCCGTTCGCTGACCTGATGGACGAGGCGCACAGGCTGGTCGATGCAGGGGCCAAGGAAATCACCTTGCTGGGCCAGAACGTGAATGCGTGGGATGGCGAGGATAGCAAAGGCCGCGCAATCGGTCTTGATGGCTTGATCCGCGCATTGGCCAATCTGCCCGATCTGGCCCGCATCCGCTATACCACCAGCCACCCCAATGACATGACCGACGCGCTGATTGAGGCGCACGGCACCGTGGCCAAGCTGATGCCCTATCTCCACCTCCCCGTGCAGTCCGGCAATGACCGCGTGCTGAAGGCGATGAATCGCAGCCACACGGCGGAAAGCTATCTGCGGGTTCTGGAAAAAGTGCGCGCCGCACGTCCCGACATAGCCCTGTCCGGCGATTTCATCGTGGGCTTCCCCGGCGAAACGGAAGCCGAATTTGCTGATACGCTCTCGCTGGTCGGCTCGGTGCGATATGCAGCCGCTTTCAGCTTCAAGTATTCGCCGCGCCCCGGCACTCCAGCAGCGGAAATGGACGACCAGATCGCCGCCGATGTGATGGATGAGCGGCTGAAGCGGCTGCAAGACGCTATCAATCGCGATCAGCTTGCCTTCAACAATGCGTCAGTCGGCAAGCGGATCGACGTGCTGGTGGAGCGCAAGGGCCGCCATCCGGGCCAATGGCTGGGTAAGTCCCCATGGCTGCAATCGGTGCACTTCACTGGCGAATCGGCGATTGGCGAAATCGTATCAGTCGAGCTGACCGAAGCCGGCCCCAACTCCATGGGCGCCCGGCTGCCGCAAGAAGCCATCACCTGACAGGGAACTCACAGCTTCGCGCCAACGTTCCTTGTTTTGCCACCCATCTGGCGTACTATGCCCGCACGCCCATTGCGGGGCTGACCTTGAAAGGAGCGCATGGCTCGCAAAACTGTTCGCGCCGATGACACTTCGGCATTTCGCCCAGACAAACCGCGCAGGGCGCGGACCGAGATCGAGTTTGACAAACCAGCGATCCTGGGTGCCCTGTTCGGGCAGTACGACGCCAACCTTGTCCGTATCGAAAACCGATTGGGCGTTTACATCTCGGCACGGGGCAACCGCGTCCAGATAGAAGGGCCGGAGGATTCGGTCGCGCGCGCCCGCGAAGTGCTGAGAAGCATGCGAGAACGGCTGGACCAGGGACAGGATCTCGATTCTGGCGCGGTGGAAGCGCTCATTGCTATGTCTGCCGAGCCGACACTGGAAGGCATCATCACCGGGGAAAGCGATGGCCCGCCCGTGATGATCCGCACCCGCAAGAAGGTCATTGTGCCACGCTCTGCCACGCAGATCGAATATATGCGCGAATTGACGAAGCGGGACATCATCTTCGCGCTTGGCCCGGCAGGAACGGGCAAGACCTATATTGCCGTCGCGCAAGCCGTAGCCCAGCTGATGAGTGGCTCCGTACAACGGCTGATCCTTTCCCGTCCCGCCGTCGAGGCTGGAGAGCGACTCGGCTTCCTGCCCGGCGACATGAAGGAAAAGGTCGACCCCTACCTTCGCCCCATTTATGACGCTCTGTACGATTGCATGCCTCCGGAACAAGTGGAGCGACGCATCGCATCCGGCGAGATCGAGATTGCACCGATCGCCTTCATGCGCGGTCGCACGCTCGGCGATGCTTTCGTCATTCTGGACGAAGCGCAGAACACCACGCGCGCGCAGATGAAGATGTTCCTCACCCGCTTCGGGCAGAACAGCCGCATGGTGGTCTGTGGTGACCCGCGTCAGGTGGATATCCCGGGCGGTGATGCGCACAGCGGCCTCGCAGACGCAGTGCGGCGCCTTGAAGGAGTGGATGGCATCGCAATGGTGCGGTTCACCAGCGAAGACGTCGTGCGCCATCCCATTGTCGGTCGAATCGTTGATGCTTACGAGGGCGAGGAAGCGTGATTGCCTTCCAACCGGCGAAATACTGATGAACCTCGATATTGACATCGAATCTCCATGGCCACCTGAAACGGACTGGGAGGAACTGGCGATCAAGGCGGTGGCCGCGGCGGCAACCGTGGCTCCCGCGCTGGGCAACCAGCGGCTCATCACCAGCGTGCTGTTTTCCGATGATGAGGAATTGCACACGCTCAATCGCGATTGGCGGGGCAAGGACAAGCCCACAAACGTGCTCTCCTTTCCGATGCTTGAGGATGATGAACTCGCAGCGCTGGATTTTGACGGACCGCCCGTTATGCTAGGAGACATCGCGCTTTCATTCGATACCTGCGCGCGAGAAGCGGGCGAAAAATCCGTTCCCTTACAAGATCATGCCAGCCATCTGGTGATCCACGGACTGCTTCACCTGGCTGGCTTTGACCATGAAAAAGGAGAGGCAGAAGCCGAAGAGATGGAGAGCCTTGAAATAAAGGCTCTTGCAGGACTGGGCATCGGCAATCCATATGACGCATCGGCCGATTAACGGTCGACTGCAATAAAGGGCATAAGCAACAATGGCCGAAACGGGCCGATTGGGTGAACCCGCATCGGGAGAGCCAGAAAGTAGCAGCTCGCTTTGGCGAGTCATCCGGCGGCTGTTCGTCGCCGACGTGGACCAATCGCTTCGATCCCAGATCGAAGGGGTAATCAACGAGCACGAAGCGGAATGGCTGGACGAGAAGAATGGCGATCTTTCGCTGCTCGAACGGCAAATGCTGCGCAATCTCCTGCATTTCAGCGAGCACGATGCCGATGATATCGCCGTGCCGCGGGGGGAAATCGTCGCACTGGCCGCAAACGCAAGCTGGGACGAGGTAATCGATTCCTTCGCCGAACACGGGCACAGCCGACTGCCCGTCTATGGCGAATCGCTCGATGAGATTCTGGGCATGATCCACATCAAGGATGTGTTTCCCTATCTCGTGAAGCGAGAAGAGCCTGCGGGGGGATGGAGTACCCTGCTGCGCCAGCCCTTGTTTGTGCCTCAATCGCGCGGTGCTCTGGACGTGCTGGCCGATATGCGAGCGCGGCGCATTCACTTGGCAATCGTCTTCAACGAATATTCGGGAACCGAAGGCATCATCACCATTGAGGATCTGGTCGAGGAAATCGTCGGCGAGATCGAGGATGAGCACGACGAGGCGCCTGAAGAACAGCTAATCGCGTTGGATGGCGGCATGTGGGACGCCGACGCCCGCGTAGAGCTGGAGGAAGTGGCAGAGCGAATCGATCCGCGACTGGCCGAAGTCGAAGAAGCCGTCGACACGCTGGGTGGCCTCGCCTGTGTCCTTGCAGAACAAGTTCCGCCCGTGGGCTCGATCATTGACCACGAAAGCGGCTGGCGCATTGAAGTTACAGAAGGTAACGAGCGACAAGTAACGCGGCTGCGGCTCCACCCGCCACGTGAAACCGAGGGAGTGGCCGAATAGGCCGATGCGTCATGAACTCTAATGAGGCCTAGTCGCTCCTTGCCAACACGTCGGCTCCCCCCCTTGCGCGCGCTTGAGGCGTTTGTGCGCGTCGTCCGTCTTGGCTCGGCCAAGGCGGCGGCGAGCGAATTGTCGCTTTCGCCATCAGCCCTGTCGCGCCGCGTCTCCACGCTTGAGGATTTCACGGGCAAGCGCCTCTTCACCCGCCAGCACCAGACCATGAAGCTGACGGAAGATGGCAGGACTTTCTATGAGGCCGTGGCGCCCAAGCTTGAAGAGCTGGCGCTTGCTGTCGAATCGCAAGTGGACACAGGCCAGGTATTGCGTCTGCACCTAGGCGTTCCGCCGTTGTTTGGTGGCCAGCGCCTGTTCCCCCGACTGGCAGAGCTGCGCAAACTGCATCCACGGCTGCATATCGATATGGACACAGGCCAGACGCTTGAAACGCGGGTTGGCGATTCGCTTGACGCCGCGATCGTCTTGACCAAGGAACCAGACCCTGCCCTGCACTCCGTTCAGCTGGATCACAACAAGGTGTTCGCCATCGTCTCTGACGAAATGCTGGCCACGCTGGGCAACGTGCCGAACAAGGCGCGGTTGGAAAAGCAGACTTTCTTTATCCACGACGAACTGCCGGAAAGCTATGACGCGTGGAAGAATGCAATTGGCCTGCCTGATCTAGAACCGGCGTCTATCGACCGCTTCGATTCAGGTCAGCTCATGCTGGAAGCCGCTGCGCAGGGGCTGGGCATCGCGATCATGCATGATGACCATTTCCGCCGTGCAGGCGACAGGCGGCTTGCGCGGCTTTTCGACATCGAAATCGAAAGCCCATACAGCTATTGGTTCGTATGCCGGCCGAAAGATCTTGAATCGAGGCCGGTCAAGCTGTTCTACAACTGGATGATCAACGCCGGGCTTTGACCGGCGGCACGGCCTGGGCCGATGCAGCAAGGCTCTGCCCTTTCAGGCAACGCCTTGCTGCAACCGAACTATTCTTACGCCGCCGGAGCGTCGGAAATAGTAGCCTTGGCGATCTTGCCCGGATTGCGGGGCGGTTCGCCCTTGGGCAGCGCATCGACGTGTTCCATGCCGCTGATCACTTCGCCCCAGACGGTGTACTGGTTGTCAAGGAAGCGCGCGTCATCAAAGCAAATGAAGAACTGGCTGTTGGCTGAGTTCGGGTTCGAGGAACGAGCCATCGAGCAGATGCCGCGTACGTGCGGCTCCTTGTTGAACTCCGCCTTCAGATCGGGCTTTTCAGATCCGCCCATGCCAGTGCCGGTGGGATCACCGCCCTGAGCCATGAAACGATCGATCACGCGGTGGAACACCACGCCATCATAAAAGCCTTCATTTGCCAGCTCCGTAATACGGGCGACATGTCCCGGCGCCAGATCGGGGCGAAGCTTGATGACAACATCGCCGCCTTCGCCATTGCCGGTGTCGAGTGTGAAAGTGAGCAATTCGTTTGCCATGAATATCTCCTGAAGATCGCTTCCCTATAAACGCTGACTGATCAATGTCACGCCCGCGCTCCATCTGTGGTTGCTTTTCAAAGTCACCGCCTTAGACCGGCCACAATGACTCCCGAAGAACCTGAAGATGCGGAGCTGAAGTCGGGCGTTGAGCGCGCGGACGCCGATCTTGAGAACGAGAGTCTCGACGATGAGAACCGTCTAAAGCCAGAATTCGTTCGCAAGGTCCACGAAGCCCTGCGCGAGAAAGACCGTGATCTGGTCTATGATCTGGTCGAACCACTGCACCCTGCTGACATTGCCGATCTTTTCGAGCTGACCGAGGCGGATGACCGCCTTGCGCTGGCTGGCGCGATTCGGGACTTGATGAGCGTCGATGTCATCGCCGAACTGAACGATTACGTCCGCGAGCTTCTGATCGAGGACCTTCCGCCCGATATCGTCGCTGAAATCGCCGAACAGCTTGATACCGACGATGCGGTGGCGATGATCGAGGATCTCGATCACGAAGATCAGCGCGCGATTCTTGCGGAACTTGATCCGGAAGACCGCGCCGCGATCGAATCGGCCCTCTCCTATCCGGGCGAAACAGCCGGACGCCTGATGAGCCGCGATTTCGTCGCGGTGCCTGAGCACATGACAGTGGGCGACCTCATCGATTTCCTCCGGGAAAGCCGCGACTTGCCCACAGAGTTCTGGGAAGTGTTCATAGTCGATCCCATGCATCGACCGGTTGGCACGTGCGAGCTTTCGTGGATCTTGCGCACCCCGCGCAACATCGCACTGGCTGACGTGATGAAGCGCGACCAAACGCTGATCCCCGCCGCGATGGATCAGGAAGAAGTGGCCCTGCGCTTCATAAAATATGCGCTGATCTCTGCGGCCGTCGTGGACGAATCTGGCCGTCTGATCGGGCAGATCACCGTCGACGACGTCGTCCACATCATTCAGGAAGAAGCGGACGAGGACGTCATGCTCCTGTCCGGTGCCGGCGAAGGCGACATCTACGAGCCCATTCGCGAAGCTTATTCTTCCCGTGTGCGCTGGCTGATTGCCAATCTTGGCACGGCGCTGGTTGCCAGTCTCATCATCGCCATGTTTGGTGCAGCGATCGAGAAGCTGGTTGCTCTGGCTGTGCTGATGCCCGTTGTCGCGTCAGTCGGCGGCAATGCGGGCACGCAGACGATGGCCGTAACAGTTCGCGCCATCGCCATGAATCAGCTGACGCGAACGAACACATGGCGCATCATCTGGCGGGAATTGCGCGTTGCCTTGCTCAACGGCGTGACCGTGGCTTGTCTGGTTGGCTTTGCGACAGCAGCGATATTCACGCCGGCACTGGGTATCGTTATCGCTGTTGCGACCATGGTAAATATCTTCACGGCAGGGCTCGCTGGCGTACTGATCCCCGTGATGTTTGACCGGATGAAGCAGGACCCGGCGGTGGCGAGTTCGGTGTTCGTGACGATGGTTACAGATTCGATGGGGTTCTTCGCGTTTCTGGGCCTTGCCGTGGCAGCGGGGCTGGCCAACTGAGTGCCAGCTTGAGTCTGGAAGGTATCGGCCTATCTTCCCGGTATGCCGTTACACCTCACCAAGATCGCATTCGGTGCGAAGTCCTTTGCCGATATTGAGCAGTGGTTCGCAAACCGTGAGCGTTTGGCGGTCAACACCCGCTATTGCCCCAAACGCATGGAGGAACTGGCCGGAGGGTCGCTCTACTGGATTCACGAGCACGCCATCGTGGCGCGCAATGCCATCGTTGGTTTCGAACAACAGCCAAATGGCCGCTGGTGGATCCACCTCGATGCAAAGTTGATACAGGTGCAAACGGTGCCACGCCGCGCCCATCAGGGCTGGCGCTATCTGGACGAGAACGACGCGCCACCAGATCTTGAGGACGGGGAAGGCGCCGGGCAGGCCTTGCCGCCCCGGTTGATCGGCGAACTGGCGAAACTCGGGTTGGTTTGACCCTGCCTGAGATCAGGCCGGAACCTTCGCATCTTCCAGGATCATCGCCGCGCCCTTTTCTCCAACCATAATGCTTGGGGCATTTGTATTTGCGGCCGGCATGATGGGCATGATCGAAGCGTCGATCACTCGCAGCCCATCAATCCCCCGCACGCGCAGGCGCGGATCGACCACTGATCCTTCATCGCCTCCCATGCGGCACGTCGCCACGGGGTGAAACCCAATTCCGGAACGATTACGAATCGCCTGTTCCCATTCCGCATCCGTCTGCGGCATCGGATCGGGCGAAACCTGCTGAACGACATACCGGGCCAGTGCTGGCTGAGCGAAGATTTCGCGCACCATCTTCGCGCCACGCACCATGGCCGCCATGTCTTCTTCGTTATCGATAAGTCGATGATCAATGACCGGATTGTCCTGCGGATCAGCGCTGCGCAGCCGGATTTCGCCGCGGCTCTTGGGCTTCGCCACGTTCTGGAAGATTGCCATGCCCGGCTTTTCGTGCGGCCCGCCCTTGGCCGCATCGAACATCATCAGTCCGAGCGACAGCTTGATGTCCGGGAACGGCAGATGAGGCTGCGTGCGCAGATAAGCCATCGCCTCCACTGGAATCATCGTCAGCAATCCCGTGCGGAACACCAGATATTTCATGAACTCACGCGCCAGCTTGAACTTCGTGAACATGTTGTTCCACGTCGGCACATTCACTTCGAAGGTCGAAGCAAAGCTGATGTGTTCGTGCAGGTTCTTGCCGACTTCGGGCGCATCA
>JAZQRJ010000070.1:0-35744 GCA_045629505.1 Novosphingobium sp. | reverse complement strand
ACCCTGCCCCGCAAGTTCAAGATTGCGGTGATCGCATCGGAAACCGATCGCGCAGCGATGAAGCTGCACGATATCGGCATCAAGATGGTGCGTAATTCCGCCGGTGAAATTGGCGCGCAGTTCTATGTGGGCGGTGGCATGGGCCGCACCCCCATGATCGGGCCGATGATCCGCGAATTCGTTCCGCTGGATCAGCTGATCACGTATTCGGAAGCGTGCCTGCGCGTTTACAACCGCTATGGTCGGCGCGACAACAAGTACAAGGCGCGCATCAAGATCCTCGTCCATGAACTGGGCAAGGAAGAATATACCCGTCAGGTCGAAGAAGAGTTCGCCCACCTGCTCAACCAGGGCATTGAGCCGCCAATAGCCGAGCTTGAGCGGATTATTCCTTTCTTTGCCGATCCCGCATACGAAACGGGGCTATCGGATGATCTCGATCTTTCCGATCCCGATTTCCGCCTGTGGGTTGAGCGTAACTGCCACGCACACAAGCAAAGCGGCTATGTGATCGCCACGGTCAGCCTGAAGCCGGTTGGCGGCATCCCCGGCGATGCCACTGCCGATCAGATTCGCCTGATGGCGCAACTTGCAAAAGATCACAGCTTCGACGAGCTGCGCGTCACTCACGCGCAAAACATCGTGTTCCCGCACGTGAAGAAGGCCGATCTTTACGCCGTATGGCAACAGCTGGATGAGGCGGGCCTGGGGACAGCGAACCTGGACACCATTGGCGATATCATCGCCTGCCCCGGTCTCGATTATTGCAGCCTTGCCAACGCACGCTCCATTCCGGTGGCGCAGAAGATTTCGGAACGTTTCGGTAGCGCAGAAAAGCAGGCCGAACTGGGCGAGCTGAAACTCAAGATTTCCGGCTGCATCAACGCCTGCGGGCATCACCACGCGGGCCACATCGGCATCCTCGGCGTGGACCGCAAGGGCGTGGAAAACTACCAGCTTTTGCTGGGCGGCTGCGAAGGCGCGGATACCTCGCTGGGTCAGATCACCGGCCCGGGCTTTGACGAGAATGGCATCGTCGAAGCGGTGGAGAAGGCCACGCAGGTCTATCTCGCCAACAAAGAAGGCGATGAGCGCTTTCTCGATACTTACCGTCGGATCGGCATGACGCCATTCAAGGAAGCACTTTATGAATAGCGTACAGTTTCGTTTCCGCAGCGACGAGGTCGTAACCGATCCGGCTGTCACCGTAGATTCGTTTGGTGATCAGACCAACGCATCGGCCGTCCGCATTGAACCGGGCGACGATGCGCGCGACTTACTGCCGTACCTTGATCGCCTGCAGCTGATCGAGGTGAATTTCCCGGTGTGGACCGATGGGCGCGGATATTCTTCTGCGCGCGTGTTGCGCGAAGCGGGCTATGAGGGCGAACTGCGCGCTGTAGGCGACGTGGTAATCGATATGCTCTCACACTTGCGCCGTTGCGGTTTTGACAGTTTTGCGCCCGATCACGCGCTGAACGAAGCCGATGCGCAGGCCGCGTTCGATCGTTGGCCCGATGTCTATCAAAAGACCACTGATGGCCGCACTGCCATCTGGGCAAAAAGGCATCCTTATGAGCAAAATCGCTGAAACCGTGCGCGCGGTAGACCGCATCGATACCGGACCACGGTTTCGCGAAAGCGATGCCGTGCGTCTCAACCGGATGTTCCAGGGTGCGGACACGGTTGAAATGATGGAAATTATGCTGCGCGAAAAGATGGCTGGTGACCTTGCTGTGGTTTCCAGTTTCGGTGCGGAAAGCGCAGTGTTGCTGCACCTTATCGCGCAGATCGATCCCTCGGTGCCGGTGCTGTTTCTGGAAACGGGCAAGCATTTCCCTGAAACACTGGCCTATCGGGATCTTCTGATCGGCAGGTTGGGTCTTACCGACCTGCGCAATCTTACGCCCGATCCGGATGCTCTGGCGGAGAAGGACGAAAGCGGCCTGCGCTGGTCATACGATCCCGATGGCTGCTGCGAAATCCGCAAGGTGGAGCCGCTGGCCCGCGCTCTGGTCGATTTCGATGCCACGATCACTGGGCGCAAGGCGTTTCAGGCGCAGACCCGTGCCAATCTGCCCCGATTTGAGATCGACAATACCGATGCACAGGGGCGCCTCAAGATCAATCCGCTGATCACTTGGACGCCCGACGACATAACTGCCTATATCGCGGAGCACGACCTCCCACCGCACCCGCTGGTAGAAGAAGGCTATCCCTCGATTGGCTGCTCGCCCTGCACCAGCAAGGTGGCGCCAGGTGAAGACCCGCGTTCAGGGCGTTGGAAGGGTTGGGACAAGACAGAGTGCGGCATCCACGTTCCTGGTCAAGACGATGGTGAATTGCCTCCGGGATATGATCCCGCGTTCTAACCTCGCTTGAATCAAAGGCTTGGGCCGTTGCCGTTCATATGGAACAGCAGCGGCCCATTTCGTTTCAGCTCGCCAGTTTCATCAGCAGCAAACCACCGATGATCATCACTGCCGCAGTTATTCTCAACCCCGTTACGGCCTCGCCGAAAAACGCTATGCCGATGACAAATGCGCCAACCGCTCCGATACCCGTCCAGATTGTATAGGCTGTGCCGAGTGGCAACGAACGCATTGACCATGAGAGCAACGCAAAGCTGATCAACATGGCCACGATCGTTACAACGCTGGGCCAAAGGCGCGTGAAACCCTGCGATTGCTTCATCGCAGATGCCCAAACGATCTCGAAAATTCCGGCGAGAACCAGGTAAATCCAAGCCATAGCAGCCTCCGTTAGACCGCCGGGCCGTCCCGGTCTTGAGGCCCCGAATGGGGGCGGGAACGTGGTCACCGCGAGGGCCCGTTAGCCCGCGTCGCCGCTATTTTCAACCAGGAGGTCGCGTCAGTCTACAGCCACCGCTGCGCACGATACCACTCAGCCGTGGCCTTCAATCCGCGCCGCGTTTCAATCCGCGCTTGCCACAGTGCTGGCGGAGGCCAGGCCCCATGGCTCACCACCCAGTCGGGGTGATTGAAGTAGGCCGCGCGATCAGGCGTCATCTTCGCCGCCTTGCCCCGTAGCCAGCCATCAAACCCGGCTGCACGATGCAGCGCCTTGGCGGACAGTTTCCATACAAACGGACGCCTGCCGATCGCCGCACCGATTGCTCTGGCAAATTCATAATGGGTCCAGCCCCCACGCCTGCCATCATCCGGCTCGAACACTGTGCCGGTAATGTCTTCCCCGCCCGGAAGCAGCGCGAGAAGCAGATCCGCCAGATCATGCACGTGAATGAGCGATAACCGCCCTTCACGCGGCACCGGCACCACGCCCCACTTGGCAGCACGAAACAGTTCCAGCATTTCCCTGTCGCGCGGACCGTAGATCGCGGGGGGCCGCACGATGGTCCAGTCCAGGCTGCTGGCCATGACCAGACGCTCTGCCCGCGCCTTGGATGCGCCGTATTCAGACAGGTCAGGCTCTCTTGCGGAAAGCGAAGAGACAACGATTGCGCGAGGCACGCTGGTGGCTATCGCTGCCTCCAGCACATTCAATGTGCCGATAACGTTGCCTTCTTCGAATGCCGCCGGATCGGGCGCGTTAACGACCCCGGCAACATGGATCACCGCCTCCGCGCTTTGAAGCAGTGTTTCCAGCGCGGGCTTGTCAGCAAGGTCGCCAGCGATCCATTCAACGCCGGCCCGCGGTTCCTGTGGGCGACGCGCCAATGCAGACACCTCATGTCCAGCGGCGAGCGCACGTTCAAGCAAGGCCTGCCCGACAAACCCGGTCGCGCCCGTAATGGCTAATTTCATTTCAGGACCAACTGGTTCCGATGGATCACTGCCGAGCGTGGTGCATAACCCAGCAATTCCTGATGTTCGCTGGAATGGTGGCCCATCAACCGCACACATTCATCCGAATTGTATTCCGACAGGCCATGCGCCAGCATCACGCCCGCCTTGGAGCGGATGCCAACGGGATCGCCGCGCCGAAACGCTCCTTCCACTGCCGTAACGCCCTTTGCCAACAGACTGGATCCGCCGCGCAACGCCTCGGCAGCGCCATCATCCACTATAAGATCACCCTTCAGACGCAGACGCCCGCCCAGCCATGCCTTGCGCGCGGCATTGCGTCTCTTCCCGCGCACATCGGCCAGGAACACTGTGCCGATATCCTGTTCCAGTGCACGCGTGATCGGCAGGTCATACTGGCCGTTGGCGATGGCCAGAACGATGCCCGCCAGTTCAGCAATCTCAGCTGCCTGCAACTTAGATGTCATTCCACCCGAACCCAGGCCGGAGCCTGACGTGCCGCTTGCCATGGCGCGAACCTCATCAGTCATGCCCTGTACGACGCGGACCAGCTGCGCGCCCGGGTTTGCGGGATCGCGATCGTAAAGCCCGTCAACGTCAGACAGCAGCAGCACCGCGCTTGCCTGTGCCGCCTGTGCCACGCGCGCGGCCAACCTGTCGTTATCGCCGAACCGGATTTCATGCGTGGCCACACTGTCATTCTCATTGATGACAGGCACTGCACCGGCATCCAGCAAGCGCCCCAGCGTCGCCGTGGCATTGAGATACCGCCGTCGGTCTTCCAGATCATCCAGCGTCAGCAAGAGCTGCGCCGCGGTTAATCCATGCGCCTGCAGCAATTCCGCCCACAGGCCAGACAGGGCGATCTGGCCCACCGCGGCAGCAGCCTGCGCATCGGCAAGGCTGCCACGCCCACCTTTTTCGAGGCCAAGCGTCCGCGCGCCCAATGCAATCGCACCGGATGATACAATAATAACGTTTTGCCCACGCGCCCGCGCTTGCGCCACTTCGCCGACCAGCCCCGCAATCCATTCACGCCGCGGCCCATCATTGCCGACCAGCAGGGAGGATCCCACCTTGATGACAAGGCACGGGCACGCACGCGCGTCTGAAAGGTCGGCAAGGCGGGTGATCTGCATGGGATGAGGCGTTACGGCAAAGGTGTGATGATGGGAATAGGTCTGCGCGGCCATCCGGTTCAGAGCGTCGACGTTCTAGAACAGCGCGCCCAAGGTTGTGATGGTTAGAGCGGCGACCAGGGCTTTTCGCCTTCTTCTTCCACCTCTCCAGCCGGATGCTCCGTCACCGTAGCAGCCGGAAGGCGAGTGATGACAGCGTCGAGCAAAGCGTCGACGCCCTCGCCAGTTGCGCCGGAAATGGGAAACACCTCATCCGCACCGGCTGCGATCAATTCACGACTGAAGGCCGCTGCCAGTTCGGCATCAGCAAGATCAATCTTGTTTAGCGCCACCAGCCGGCGCTTGTCTTCCAGTCCCGCGCCATAGGCTTCCAACTCACCTTCCACGATACGCATGGCTTCGACTGGATCGGTGCCTTCAATATCGATCAGGTGGATGAGTACCCGGCACCGCTCGATATGGCCTAGGAACCGATCACCGATCCCCGCACCTTCCGCTGCGCCTTCGATCAGGCCGGGAATGTCGGCAATCACGAATTCGCGGTGTTTGTGCCGCACAACACCCAGTTGGGGATGCAAGGTGGTAAAAGGATAGACGCCCACTTTCGCACGCGTGTTGGTGATGTGGTTGATGAAGGTGGACTTGCCCGCATTGGGCAGCCCGACCAGCCCCGCATCGGCCAGCAACTTCAAGCGCAGCCACACCCACATCTCCTGCGCAGGCTCACCCGGCTGATGCTGGCGCGGCGCGCGATTGGTCGATGTCTTGTAGCTGGCGTTGCCACGACCGCCCAAGCCACCTTCCAGCATGACCAGAGTCTGCCCGGCTTCGGTGAAATCGGCGAGAACCTCTTCCCGCTCTTCATCCAGGATCTGCGTACCGACCGGCACCTCGACCACAAGATCAGGAGCTGAGGCGCCCGTGCGATCCTTGCCCATGCCATGCCCACCGCGCTTCGCCTTGAAGTGCTGGGTATAGCGGAAATCGATCAGCGTATTGAGGCCGGCCACCGCCTTGAACACAACATCGCCGCCACGGCCGCCATTGCCGCCGTCTGGCCCGCCGTACTCGATGTACTTTTCGCGCCTAAAGCTGACCGCACCCGGCCCGCCGCCGCCTGAACGAATATAGATTTTAGCCTGATCGAGAAAATGCATGCGTTGTTACCCGGTGATGCTTCGTGCATCGCAAGCCGGTATAATCGAACACCGGAGTTTATCTGGAACCAGCCGCCAAGCAAAGACTGGTGGAGCCGAGGGGAATCGAACCCCTGACCTCGTCATTGCGAACGACGCGCTCTCCCAACTGAGCTACGGCCCCGTTCCAGATCGATCCGCTCACACTGCAAGACAGCTGTGCGCGGGGTTTCTTTAGCGGAGAGGCCTGCTGCTTGGAAGTGTAAAGTTCATCACTGCCGTGTCGGGCCGACATCCTCAACAACAGGGTTCCACACCTGCGGCGTGGTGGTTCGCGGCTGCTGGGAGTAATCGGGCACCTGGACCTCCCCGCTGTTTACCTGAGCAACAGCCTCCGGTTGCCAGCGTGGCTCGCCCGGGAGAAAGAACGTAGCGGAGGGCAATGCGCCGAACTGGGCGGTGTAACGCTTCTGCCATTCGATGAAATCTGTGCGATATTTGTCGTAGCCATCGAAGAAACCAAGAAACACCGCTTCCAACTTGGCCAGCGCAGCTGGAGCATTGGGGACCAGCTTTCCGGCGGGAACCAGCTTCATCTCTTGCTGTACGGCGAGCGCAGCGTCACAGAAAGCAGGCATCGTGGGCGGCAACGCGAAGTAGTTATAGACCTGGGTCTGATAGGTTTCGCGCACCCTGATGTAGTTCTTGCCGTGTTGACCCTTGTAAGTCTTGTCGAGCGAAGAATTTGCATCCGCCAGAGATTTCTTCTGCGTGTTCAGGAAGGATCGATAATCCTCGATCATCGTGGAATGCTGCGGCGCTGTGCAGTTCAGGGCCGCGACGTTCAGCGCAGACCGCAGGGTCCACGCAGCCTGTTCGGGCGACAAGTTGCTGTTGATCGTTTTTCGCGTACCATCAGCCCCCCGCAACGGAATCGGCAAATTGGGCGCTGCGCCAAAGGGCGGATAAGGGCGCGGCTCAACCTGCGGCTTGGCCGGTCCAACGGGTGCCGGCGCCGGTTTGGAAGAACATCCAGCAACAACGGCAACAAGCGAAACGGCAGCAATTGCAGCCAGTGATTTATTGAAATTCATGGCAACAATTGCCCCCAACCAAACTTTTTCAGATGTCATACATCCGGCGGCTAAAACGCCTTGTCAGAAAACAAAATGCCCGGTGCGACAGACTGCACACCGGGCGGGATAGTTTCCACAGATGAATCGAGGCTTACTCGCGGTTGCCGAGGAACGCCAAGAGGAACTGGAACATGTTGATGAAATCGAGATAGAGGCTCAGCGCGCCGAGCACCACAGCCTTGCCCGCGAAGTCCGTACCGGCCAGCTGATAGTACTGCATCTTCAGGCGCTGCGTATCATAAGCCGTAAGACCGGCAAAAATCAGCACACCAAGAGCCGACACGACAAGCTGGAGAACGGAGGACTGCAGCCAGATATTAACGACCATGGCCACCAGAATGCCGATAACGCCCATAATCAGGAATGAGCCGAAACCGCTCAGATCCTTCTTGGTGGTATAGCCAACAAGGCTCAGGCCGGCGAAAGCAGCTGCCGTAGCGAAGAACGTCGTCGCGATGGACTGCCCCGTGTAGACGAGGAAAATCGTCGACATCGAAAGGCCCATCAGTGTCGCGAACGCCCAGAAGAGCACCTGCAACGTTGCCGTGCTCATGCGATTGGCGCCGAAGCTCATCGCAAAGACGATCGCGAGCGGCGAAAGAATGATAAGCCAGCTCAGCGGCCCAGACATCACCGTTGCGGCAGCGCCGGAACGCGCCATGAGCAGAGCAACGATGCCGGTCAGCAGGACGCCGGACGACATGTAGTTGTAGATCGACAGCATGTGCCGCCGCAGCCCAGCATCATAACCGGCGCGGCTTGCAGTAGCTCCACCAAGGCTTGGTGACGCTCCAAAGCCCGAGCGCGGGGTCTGGGGGTCATTCCAATTAGCCATTTCAAACTCCCTTGCGGCACCGCACCAATTGCGTTTCCGTCCGGAGTAATATCGCGTCAGAACCTTAAAGTTTCAAGAACTATCCCGAATCCGAGTTGTAGCGAATTGTAACGAGCAAACGATGCCTATTTCCGGGCTTCTCTCGCCATTTCCGCGCCTCTGTCGCGCGCAGCGCGCAGGGTGTCTTCGACCAGTCGGAACAGTGAACTTTGGTCATCAAGAACGTCAAGTCCAGCTCGCGTCGTTCCTCCGGGACTGGCAACGCGGTCAGCAAGCTCACCCGGTCCATAAGGTGAGGATGAGGCCAGCTGCGCCCCGCCCTCCACCATCGCAAGGGCAAGCGCCTGCGCCTGCTCCGGCGGTAAACCAAGCTCCACAGAACCCGCGGCGAGCGCATCAATGAAGCGATAGACGAAGGCCGGTCCAGACCCGACGAGCGCTGTCACCAGATCGAACTGCTGCTCGTCAATCCACTGCGGCGTGCCCAATGGCTGCATGCACGCAAACACCGCGTCCCGATCTGCATCGGCCAATTCGACTGACGCCGCCAGCCCGATCGGGGATTTACCAATCGCTGCCGAAAGGTTCGGCATGAGGCGGACATAGCCTTTCGCAGCTGGAAAGCGGGCTTGCAGCGTATCCAGTTCCACGCCAGCCAGCATCGACAGCACGATCGTCTGACCGTTCATCAGCGGCACCAACGAAGGCGCCACCTGATCCAGCAGCTGTGGCTTGATACCAAGTAACAAAGCATCAGGCACAAAGCCCTCCGCAAGCTCGGACGTGCTCTTGAACAACGCTACACCTGGAGGCGCACTGTCCAGCACAGGATCGATGATCGTTACGCTTGCGGGATCCAGACCGCCAGCTAGCCACCCTTGCAGCATGGCGCCGCCCATATTGCCGCAACCGACAATCAGCAGCGAGCCCGGCCAGATAGTGGTCATTCGCCTTAAGCCTCGCCCATCGCGTCCACCAGAGCGGCGGCTAATGCTTCGGCGGGGGTCTTGTCGCCCCAAAGAATGAACTGGAAGACCGGGTAGAACCGATCACATTCTTCCAGCGCCGCCTCTACAATGCTTTGCGCCTGATTCGGGCTGAGCAACCCATCATCGCCCAGCATCAGGCCATGGCGGTACAGCAGGACATTGCCGCTGGACCACACGTCGAAGTGGCCAAGCCATAGTTGCTCGTTGATGAGGGCCAATGCCTCAAAAACATGCGCCCGCTTATTTTCAGGAATGCGTACATCGGGAAGACAAAGCAGTTGCAGAACGTGATCTTCGTTCCGCCAGATCGCCTGGAACTGATAGGTCGTCCAGCTCCCCTTGATCTCGGCAGAGATTTCGTCGTCACTAAGAAATTCGAACGGCCACCCGCGCGCTTCGAAAAGCGACGCCAGCATGTCTACCGGTGCGGCATCATCTTCACGGCCGACATTATCTTCGACTGGTCTCATAAGCGGCGACGATTCCCTTTCGCGTGCAGTGCTGGATGCTCTGCTTCAGGGGCGGAACACAATCACCCGGATGCATTGCCTTGCGCAAAACCTTATAAGCCTGTTTACATGATGTGGAAAACGGTCCGCAACCCGGCACAACTTAACCGAACAATTTAGTAGGCGAGGCTATCCACAACCTCACCGGCTGGGCTGGTCCAAATATAGGGCCCATCCATGCCTGCCTTGCGCAAATCAGCAATAAATGCGCTGGCTTCCTTCTGGGAGCCAAAAGGCCCGACAACCAAGCGATTAGTCTGGTTCAGCTTGGCTGTGTGCGGTTTCTGCTTGGCCAGAACAGGATTTGAACGCTGCATCCGTCGCCAATCAAAGGCGAGCGCAGGCAGCTTTTGCCCGACGGCGACTTGCACCCAGATGCGGCTGGGATGGCTTGGCGGGGGAGGAGGTGGCGGCGGCTTCGGTGCTACCTTTGGCGGTGGCAGAGCCTTGGGCGGGGGCGGCGCCTTGGGCGCAGGGCGCGCGGGCTCAATCTTGCGAATGTCCACCGCGCCGACCGCGGGGGCAACCGCTCCAGTGGGCCTGTCTAAATCGCGGAACAATTCTATGAATGAGGGCTGTCCGGCCGCAGGCGGCAAAACGAATGGCGCCGCAGAAGCGAGCGCAGGCGCAGCTGGCGCCGGAGCAGCAGCTCTAACTGGCTCGCTGACTGGTGCAGGTGACGCAACAGGAGCAGCGACGCTAACGCGCGTGGGAGGCGGGACCGGCGCTGGCGTGGCACCGACCGCAAAACCCGGCCCCAATGACGGAGCAGGAGCCGGTGAGGCGGGAAGCGTCGGCGCAACAAAGCCCGGCCCCAGCCCCCTAGACCCCGACGCTGCAACGTTTGGCCTCACAGCGGTGGACTTAGGCGCAGCAGACGCTTTTGGCTGCCTGCCCGCCATGATTCCTGATACCGGCGGCACAGAGGCCGGCGTTGCGGCGGCAAAACCGGAAGGATTGGCTTGCGCCACCTGCCGCCCGGGCTGCGGCACAGGCGGCTCAACACGGGCAACCTGTTTTGCCCGGCGGGCTTCACGCTTCGCTGTGGCTTGCTGGGCCCGCATCTCCGCGCGAGTGAGCTTGGCGCCCGACGATGCCCCCAATGGCTGGCCCGCCGGCACCAGCGTGCGATCCACCGCCGCCATGCTGGCACCATCGCCCGACGCACTAAATGATGCGATCGCCGTACCATCGCGCCCAATGTCCGAGGCCCGAGGGAACACCCCCAAATTAGCTGCCGCCGCCTGCTGCGCCGGAGTTAGCCTAGGCATGTATTGCATGTATGGAGCGATGCTGTCGGCCAGACGCGCTGGGAGCAACGTCCGGGTAATATTCGTCGCCTCCTTGGAATTACCCAGGATGGCCAATGCAAAAGCCCGCGAACGCCACGCTGCCTTGTCCTGCTTGTGGAGTAGCGGATTCAGAACTTTTTCAGAATTCGGACCGTCGCCGCTGATTGCATGGCTGATGGCTAGCCTGCGACGAACTTCGTCAACCTGCTCACCACCACGAGGCAGCGCCATATGGTAGTAGCGTTGTGCAGAAGCAGGATCACCGGCCAAATCGTAAGCCAGGCCGCGGTCAGCAGCAATCGAGGCAGAATCGGCGCCAGCCGCCTCTGCCTGGGAAAAGAGCCGAATGGCCGAGACTGGATCACCGCTGTGCGCAAGCGCGCCTGCCAACCCGGCAAGGAGGCGTGAATTCTGCGGGCTCAGCT
Source organism: Novosphingobium sp. (assembly GCA_045629505.1). Lineage (GTDB taxonomy): Bacteria > Pseudomonadota > Alphaproteobacteria > Sphingomonadales > Sphingomonadaceae > Novosphingobium. The sequence goes on along the minus strand of JAZQRJ010000070.1, from coordinate 24,498 downwards.
GCTGTCCGCGCTTGAAAAAGCCAATCGCCGCTTCAAAATCGCCAAGCCCAATAGCCGCATTGCCGGCATCAATCAGTGCATCAACGTTGCGCGGATCGCGGGCAAGCTTCCCTAAAGCGGAATTCAGATCTTGCGAATTCCGACTAGGCAATGCCTGCACAACTGGCTGACTAACGGTCGGTACCGTCTGGGCGGAAGCTATCGAAGGCAAGACCGACGCTGCGCCAAGGCACAGCGCGGCCCGAACAGAACGGGTTTTTAAAAACACAATGGCGCGCGCAAGATCGTTCATCCACTCAACAGGGCATGTAATCGCATCGGGGTGACCTGTGCCACCCTTGAACGATTTAAGCTGAACCTAGGTCGAACGCAGATCCGAGGAAGCACGCGATTACTGGTTGTTCTGCCGTCCCAGGAAACGCGGGATGCTGATTGACGATGCGCCCTCATCTTCTTCCTCCGCTGCAGCACTCGGCTTGGAGCTACGCGAAAGGTTAGCCATCCGTTCAAACAGGGTGGAACCGGAAGGAGCGGCAGGAGCGGGCGGTTGTGCGCCGAAGCCGGTTGTTTCACCAGCAACAATGCCACGACGGCGATTGTCTTGCGAGCCAATGAGATTGTCCTCTTGGGCCAAGCGGTCGGCGTCAAGCAAAAGCTCGTCCTGCTTGCGAGGTGCATCCAGCCCCGGAGCCTGCTGCGCGGCAGGCTGGACTTGTTCAAAGCCCAGATCGAGCGGCTCTTCGCGCGATCGGCCCATGCCTTGAAGGCTGCCATACGCGTCGTCGGCTCCCACTTCTTCTGCAGCGCCAAGTTCGAGTTCGACCGGAGTTGGCTGCTGAGGAGCAGCTTCCACCTGCGCCTCCAACGGAGCTGAAGGAGCACCAAAGCCCGATGACGCAGGTGCGCTTACGGGGGCGAATGCACCATCAGGCCCACGGGCTGCGGAGGGACGAACCGGACCGCGCGAACGACCCAGATTGAGCGGGCGAGCCGCTTCCTGCGCCTGTTGCACAGTCTGCTCTATACCGGTGGCAACGACCGAAACGCGGATCTTACCCTGCAGATCGGGATTGAACGCCGAACCCCAGATGATGTTGGCATCGGGGTCAACCAATTCGCGGATATGATTCGCTGCTTCGTCAACTTCGAGCAGCTTCATGTCTTCGCCGCCGATGATCGAAATGATGACACCCTTGGCGCCCTGCATCGAAACACCGTCCAGAAGCGGATTCGCAATTGCCTTTTCAGCAGCTTCAAGTGCGCGGTTCTCACCCTCGCCCTCGCCGGTGCCCATCATGGCTTTGCCCATCTCGCCCATCACCGAACGCACGTCGGCGAAGTCAAGATTGATGAGGCCTGGCATCACCATCAGGTCGGTGATGGAACGCACACCCTGTTGAAGCACTTCGTCAGCAAGCGAGAATGCTTCCTTGAAGGTGGTCTCTGCTTTCGCGATCAGGAACAGGTTCTGGTTCGGAATGACAATCAGCGTATCGACGTGCTGCTGCAGTTCCTCGATACCTGATTCCGCCGCACGCATCCGCCGCGTGCCTTCGAACAGGAACGGCTTCGTCACCACACCCACGGTGAGCACACCCTTATCGCGTGCTGCCTTGGCGATGATCGGTGCCGCGCCTGTACCGGTGCCACCACCCATGCCGGCAGCGATGAACACCATGTGTGAGCCTTCAAGCAGACGCTCGATCTCTCCGATCGTTTCTTCCGCCGCCGCCCGGCCAACTTCCGGTCGCGAACCGGCACCAAGCCCCTGCGTAATATCGGGGCCAAGCTGTATGCGCTGCTCGGCAATCGAATTGTTGAGCGCCTGAGCATCGGTATTGGCAACGACGAAATCGACGCCTTCGATCTTTGTCTGGATCATATTGGCGATCGCGTTTCCGCCTGCACCGCCCACCCCGATAACGGTGATGCGCGGACGCAGTTCTTCAATAGATGGCGGTCCCAAATTGATGCTCATTTCATTCTCCTGACCGGCAGGCGCGAAAGACAAACCTGATTTTCGATTCTTGCACGCTTCCATATAGCGAATCAAAGGCGGCGCTGACTTTTGTCCACAGCGGAAAACCGTCCGCGAGATGCCTAGTCCAATCGAAAATCATAATTACTCTTCAGCGTCAAAAATACTCTCGGAACGCACGGTACACCTTTGTGATAAACCCCATGCGACCATAGTGCGAAGTCGTCTGATATTTTGCTCCGAATGTCCGAATATCGATCGGGTCGGATTCGGCATAAAGAACAAGTCCTGCCAGCGTAGAAAACCCTGGCTTAATATGGGCGTCGGCAAGACCAGTAAGATGAGGAATACGTCCGATCCGCACCGATTTACCGAGAGCTGACTGAGCAAAATCCGCAAGGCCGACCAGCTCTGCCCCGCCGCCTGTAAACACAACCTGCTGTCCGCGCCGCTCTGAAAACCGCAATATCTTAAGAGCGCGGTTGATCTCATCCATCAATGCGCCCAGCTGTGTGGTAATAACGCCCACCAGTTCTGCGCGCGGAATTCTGTTCTTGTCGTCCGCATGACGCGCCACGGGACCAGTACTTTCCTCACCCGGCGCGTCGACGGGAATCATTTCACGATGATCGGCAGGGCTGGCGATGGCCGAACCGTTTACGCACTTGAGGCGCTCGGCCTGAAAGCGACGTATCCCAAAAGCGGAAGCAATCGCATCCGTGATCGCGGCAGACCCGGTGGGAATCGCCGCATGTCCAACGATCATGCCATTTTCGAAGACCGCAACGTTGGTGACATCCGCGCCAAATTCAATCAACGCAACGCCCATCTCCCGCTCTTCCCGCGAAAGACACGCAAGCCCCGCGGCGATCGGCGAACCAATCACGCCTTCGACCTCAAGATGCGCGTTCTGCACGGCCTCGGTCAGATTGCGGATAGGTGCGCCGTCGGCAAGCATGACATGGATATCCACGCCCAACCGCTCGGCATGAAGGCCAGCAGGATCGATAACCCCATGCGCCCCATCCAGTGTGTAGTGTGCGGGTTGCGCATGCAGGACCATCCGCCCGTCGGGCTGGATTACGTCATGCGCGGAAAGCAGAAGATGATCGATATCTTCCTGCTCGATCCTCCTGCCACCGATCTCGATCTCGACCTTGGCGACCTGACTGGCCAGCCCGGCCCCGGAACAACCGATCCAGACCTTGGAAACGCTGGTGTTGGCCATCTTTTCGGCACGTTCGACAGCATCGCGCACCGCATGAGTGGCATCGCGCATATCCGTGACATATCCGCGCTTGATGCCCTGACTGGCCCGGTGGGCAGAGCCGAGCACGATGATCTCGCCGCTATCGGTAACGCCCGCAACGATGGCCGAAATGCGGAAAGAGCCGAGATTGACCGCACCGAAGACGCGCGCAATGCGTGGTCCCGCCATCACTCCGTCCCCTTCTTGGCGACTGCAGCGGCGCTCATGGCCTTGGCGTCACTCTCCCGATCCGGGATACGCATGTATATCCGATCCCCGGCGCGCATGTCGAAGGCCACGACTTTGCCGCCCAGCAGGCGGTTCGTACCATCCAGCCGCGCGAACGACACAAGCGCGGCAGAAGCCAGCTTGTCCCCTTCGGGCAGGGCAAGCACCTGGTCAGTTTTGAACGTAAGGTTCCAGCGCCGGTTGCCGATCCATTCCGCCTCGCGCACTTGCGGACGCAAGGCAGGCGCGGCATCAAGCAGGCGAGCAAGACCAGCCACCTCCCTTCCCGCGCCAGGACCGGAAACGACCAGCTTCCCCTTCGCCTTGGTAGCAGGGATCGGCTCAAGCTCGTTCCCTTCGGAATCGATCAGTACGAACTTGTCCGCTTTCCGCAGGACGGCGTGCGGATCACGCTCCACGATATCGATCACCAGTGTATCAGGAAGCTGGCGTGAAACCCGCGCATCCTTCACCCACGAGAGTTCAAGCAACTTTTCGCGCAAGGCAACGATATCGACGAGCGGCATCGCCCGGTCCCGCTCTGCCAGAGCGCGCTCATAGACCTTCAGTTCATTGAGGTTCTTCACCCCGCGAACGTCGACCCGACGCACTTCGAAACCCGTATCGGCCGCAACGGCGGCGAGCTGCTGGGTAGCAAGACCGGGCACGCCCGCCATCGATGCCACGAGCCAGGCAATTGCAACTGCCGTGCCCAGTATCACAAGCAGGAATATGCGGTGGAGCTGTTCTTCGCTGATCGGCAGAAAGTCAATTGCAGCATCAACCGCAGAGCCGGTGCGAGCCTTCGCCTGGCTGACCTTTTGCGCTTTGCCTCGGGATGCCGCGACCTTCCGTGCGCTCTTGCCCTTGCGCTTGATAGTTTGGCTCATCCCGCTCCCCCCTGGGCGTGGGCTCCAGCGTCGCTCAATGCCTCGGCAATGATCGCCTCTACCAGATCGGCATAGTCGAGGCCGACCTTGCGTGCTTGTTCAGGCACGAGGCTGAGCGGCGTCATCCCCGGCTGCGTATTCACTTCCAGCAGGAACAGGCCGTCCGCCCCGCGCTCGTCATCCCAGCGGAAATCGGCCCGGCTCGTGCCTTTGCAGCCCAGAAGGCGATGGGCGCGCAGGGCGAGATCCTTGCACGCTTCGGTAATTTCGTCTGGAATTTCAGCGGGACAGACATGCTCTGTCAGCCCGTCAGTATACTTGGCATCGAAGTCATAGAAGCCGGACTTCGGCTTCAGCTCCGTCACCAACAGCGCCCGATCGCCGATCACGGCCGTCGTCAGTTCATGCCCCCGAATGAAAGGTTCGGCGAGCAGGTTTTCAAATTCCTGCCACGGGCCGCGCACATCGGCGCTTATGGGATTTCCGTAATTGCTGTCTTCTGTCACGATAGCCACGCCCACCGAGGACCCCTCGTTCACAGGCTTCAGCACGTAGGGCCGGGGAAGTGGATCACGCTCGAACAGTTCTGCCCGGCTGACGACCCGTCCGCCAGGCATCGGAATGCCATGGGGCACCAGCGTCTGCTTGGTCAGTTCCTTGTCGATGGCGATAACGGAAGTCGCAAGGCCGGAATGGGTATAAGTAAGCCCCATCAGGTCCATCAGCCCCTGAACCGTGCCGTCCTCTCCGGGGCAGCCGTGCAGTGCATTGAACACGACATCGGGCTTCGAATCGGCCAGCTTGATCGCGACATCACGATCCATGTCCAAGCGGGTGACGCGGTGCCCCTTGCTCTCAAGAGCCTTGGCAACGCCCTCTCCGCTCATCAGCGAAATGGGCCGTTCGCTCGACCAGCCGCCCATCAGCACGACGACATGAAGTTTGGGAAGCGTCATTTGCGGCCGACCCTTTGTATTTCCCACTCCAGCGTGATGCCGGAATGATCCCGAACCCGGCGGCGCACGTCTTCGCCCAGTTCCTCGATATCGGTGCTAGTGGCGTCGCCGGTGTTGAGCAGGAAGTTGGTGTGCTTTTCGCTGACTTGCGCGCCGCCACGCGTCAGCCCCCGACAGCCTGCGGCATCGACCAGTTGCCATGCCTTGTGTCCTTCCGGGTTCTTGAATGTGGACCCACCGGTTTTGCTGCGCAGCGGTTGCGATGCCTCTCGCGAAGCGGAAATCCGATCCATCTCCGCCTGAATGGCGGCAGGTTCGCCCGGCATGCCCCGGAACCGTGCAGCGACTACAATTGCGCCTTCAGGCAATTCCGAATGGCGATAGCTGTAGCGCAGAACATCCACCGGCAGCGTCACCAGTTCGCCCGAACGCAACACCACGTCGCAATCGACAAGAATGTCCTTAACCTCGCCGCCATATGCGCCGCCGTTCATCCGCACAAAGCCGCCGACAGTGCCGGGGATCGAACGCAAAAATTCCAGCCCCGCGATGCCCTTATCCCGCGCGGTGGAGGAAACGAGGATACCACTGGCGCCGCCCCCGCAATCGAGCGTCACTTCATCCACGGCGGAAACCTTGGCAAATGGCTTGCCCAGCCTCACGACAACGCCCGGTACGCCGCCATCGCGCACGATCAGATTGGAACCAAGTCCCAGCGCCATCACCGGGGTTGCGCCATCGATCCCGCGCAGGAATTCCTGAAGATCCGCCACGTCACGCGGTTCGAACAGCCAATCGGCCTCGCCGCCAGACTTGAACCACACAAGCGGCGCCAGCGCAGCATTTTCGGTGAGCTTGCCTGTAACCCCAGGAAGCGCGGAGGTCGTCATCCTCCCTTCCTCCGAATGGCGACTGCATCGGAAAGACCTGCTGCCCAGCGAGTGATGTCCCCGGCGCCGAGACAAACGACCATGTCCCCGCTTTCCACGACTGGAGCGAGCGCATCTGCCAGTGCATCCGGGCCTGCGATGGTGTGCGCCGCCCGGTGCCCGCGTGCCTTCAGCCCAGCGACCAGAGCTTGTGCATCCACGCCTTCGATTGGCGTTTCCCCGGCGGCGTAGACCGGCGCGACATAGACCATGTCTGCATCATTAAACGCGGTCTGAAACTCATCCATTAGGTCGCCCAAGCGGGTGTAACGGTGCGGCTGCGCAACCGCGATCACCCTGCCCGATGCATTCTCCCGGGCGGCCGCAAGCACGGCCCGGATTTCAACCGGATGGTGGCCATAATCGTCGATCACGGTAACGCCGTCCACTTCGCCCACTCTGGTGAAGCGCCGTTTCACCCCGCTAAACTTTTCAAAGCCGGTGCGGATCACCTCGTCCACGCAGCCCATTTCCACCGCCACAGCCACGGCGGCGAGCGCGTTCTGCACGTTGTGTCGGCCGGGCATGGGCAATGATATCCCCTCAATTCGCCGCAATCCGCCATCGCGGTTACGGATCACCGCATCGAAGCGATTGCCCGTCGGGATCGGCACGACGTTTTCACCACGCACATCAGCCTGTGCGGAAAAGCCGTAAGTGATGACCCGCCGGTCACGAACTTTGGAAATCAGGCTCTGCACTTCCGGGTGATCGAGACAGAGCACCGCCGCGCCATAAAAAGGCACGTTCTCAATAAATTCGACGAAAGCCTGCCTTACGCCGTCGAACCCTCCATAATGATCGAGGTGTTCGGGATCGATATTAGTGACGACTGCAATCGTTCCATCAAGCCGCAAGAAGCTTCCATCACTCTCATCAGCTTCCACCACCATCCATTCGCCGGTGCCGATCCGGGCATTGGATCCATACTGATTGATTACGCCGCCGTTGATCACGGTCGGGTCCACCCCGCCCGCGTCAAGCAAGCAGGCAACCATTGACGTGGTCGTGGTCTTTCCGTGCGTCCCTGCCACTGCAACTGTGCTTTTCAACCGCATCAGTTCAGCCAGCATTTCCGCCCGCCGGACTACTGGCACGCGCGCTTCGAGTGCGGCAACGACCTCGGGATTGTCCCGCTGGACCGCCGTAGAAGTAACGACCACCGCCGCGTCAGCGACGTTTTCCGCCGCGTGTCCGATAAGCACCTTGATGCCGCGCGCGCGCAGACGCTCTACACTCGCCCCTTCGGCGATGTCAGAACCCTGCACGCTATAACCAAGATTGTGCATCACCTCGGCAATGCCGGACATGCCAATCCCGCCAATGCCCACAAAGTGGATAATACCGATATCGGTGCCTACGCCCTTCATGCCGCGCGGTCCCTAGCCAGTGCTTCACCGCCGCGGACACGTGCTTCGCCGCCCATCCGGATTACATCCATCAGCGCGGTGCCGCCAAAGCTTTCCACCAGGTCGGCAAGATCGGCAGCGGCATTGGGATAGCCGCAGTTCCATGCCGCATGGGCGGCATTTACGAGAGTTTCGGGATGTTGCGCCATTGCCTGAATTTGCTTGGAAATATCCTTGGCCAGCTTCTGGTTCACATCTGACTGCTCGCTGCGCAGTTGATTGCCCTTCGCCTCGCCGTATTGATCGGGATCGTGAACTGTAACCATTGGCTGGCGGATCATTCGCGCCCCGCCTGCAGCCACGATTTCGCGCGTGTTGGCGGCCTGGTGATCGTCCGTGGCCAGCGGCAACGGCAACAGGATCGCCGGGCGGCCAACGGCTGTCAGCTCCGCGATTGTCGAAGCACCGGCCCTGCCGACGAACAGATGCGCATCGGCCAGCCTTCCGGCCATATCCTCGAAATAAGTGGCAAGTTCTGCCGGAATGCCATGGCTTGCATAGCGTTCACGCACTTGCTCGATATCTTCCGGGCGGCATTGCTGGATAACCTGCAAGCGCGCGCGCAAGGCGGCGGGGAGCATCGCCAAGCCATCGGGCATGATCTGCGAAAGGATGCGAGCGCCTTGGCTGCCGCCCGTCACCAGAATGCGGAAGGGGCTTTCATCCGTAAACGTGGGATAGGGCCGATCGCGAAGGTCAAGCACTTCGCGGCGCACCGGGTTGCCCACGAGGGCAGTCTTGTCCTCGAACTTTTCCGATAGCCGGTCCACTTCGGCGCAGGATGTGGCGATCGCATCCACCCGTCCCGCAAGGAACCGGTTGACCCGGCCCAGCACGGCATTCTGTTCATGGATAACAGTGGGAATATTTGCGGACGTCGCCGCCAGCAGTGCAGGCAACGCCGGATAGCCACCGAATCCAACGACGGCGGAAGGATCGAAGCTTTCGAACAGACGCAGCGCCATCGCGCGACCTTCGCGGATTGCTCTCAACCCTTTCAACCACACCAGCGGATTCTTGCCCTCCAGCCGCCCGGCCGGAAGCACGTGGGCTGTCAGCGAAGCGGGCTTGCCCGGAATGGCTGCGCCGCGCTCGTCCGTAATCAGCGCCACGTGGTGGCCACGTCGCTCAAGCTCCGTCGCAAGCGCGAACGCCGGAATAAGGTGCCCCCCGGTGCCGCCAGCGGCGAGCACAAAATGGCGGGTAACGGCGCTCATGACTTAGGTCCTCTTGCGGTAAAGGGGAATCGCTCGCTGCTGATAAAAGGGTTTCGCCGCGTAATCGCAAGCAGAAGCCCTACGCACAGACACATCGCGACTGTGGACGATCCGCCATAGCTGATAAACGGCAGCGTCATACCCTTCGACGGAAACAGTTGCAGGTTAACAAGGATATTGATGAAGGCCTGCACGCTGAGCTGGCAGAGCAGCCCGGCGCCAGCCAGTACAGTGAACAGATCTTCCTCGTCCACCAGCCGCAACAACCCGCGCACCAGCAAGGCGAAGTAGATCAAGATCACGGCGCCGCAGGCCAGCAGTCCGAATTCTTCGCCGATTACGGAGAAGATATAGTCCGTATGGGCTTCTGGCAGCGACATCTTGCGCTCTCCCAGCCAGAATCCGCTTCCCGTCCAACCACCGTTGAGAAGCGTTCGCCGCGCAAGGTCGACCTGATCGTAGGCGGTGCCGCCACCCAGGAAGGAATCGATGCGATGGCGCGCGTTGTCGTACAAGAGATACGCAGCGATCACGCCGAACAGGCCCGCTGCTCCTGCTGCCGCAACCCGCTTCAACGGCAGGCCGCACAGGACGATAAGCGCGAACCACGTCGCCCCGAAGAGGACAGTCGATCCGAAATCGGGCTGGAGCATCAGAAGCGCAGCAATAAGCGCTACAAACGCCGCGCTCAGCCCTATCACGGGCAGGTTGGGATCGCGCGTTCGCCACGAAAGAATCCAGGCAACTGTCACGGGAAAGCCCGCCGTGAGCAACGAAGACGGCTGAACCGATATACCGAGATTAAGCCAGCGCCGCGCACCGTTCACCTCGCTGCCCACAATCGGAACCAGAAGCAGCCCGAAGATCGAGACGGCTGAAATGATGATGGCCAAGCGGCGCGCCGTATCTTTGGAAAGCTGGGCAACAAAGAACAGTACGATGAGGCCGATCAACTGCCATCGCACGTTCAGCAAGAAAAAGTGGAGATCGGCCAGATCTGTCTTCGCAGTGGAAAGTCTCCGCGCGCTGGCCGGAGATGCCGCGGCAACAGCAGCGGCGCCGATTGCCATGAGGACAAAGACAAGGATCAGCAGCGGCCGGTCAATCTCCCGCCACCAGATCGCCAGTTCACTGCGTCGGTTACGACGATACCGCTCAGGCGACTGGCCGGATAACGGCGTGAAGTCGGGCGCGATTCGGCCTTGTGTCGCCATCATGCCACTCCGTTACCGGTCGCGTCCGGGCCGATCAGTGCTTCGACGATCTGACGGAACTGGTCGCCTCGCGCTTCGAAATCACGGAACTGGTCGAAACTCGCACACGCCGGAGAGAGCATGATCACGTCCCCGGGCTTGGCTGCCGCCATCGCCTCGCGAATCGCTTCGGCCATCATCTCACTACGGTGGACAGTCGTGTACGGTTCAAGGATTTCAGCAAAGCGCGGACCTGCATCCCCGATGGTATAGGCTGCAGCTAGATTGGAAAAATAAGGGCTGCAATCGTCCAGATCGTCGCCCTTGGGCAACCCCCCCACGATCCAGTGAATGCGCGGCTGCGGATTGGGCGGAAATGCGGCCAGCGCCGGCGCGGCTGACGCAGGGTTTGTCGCCTTGCTGTCATTGATGAACAACACGCCGTTCGCTTCGGCCACGCGCTCCATCCGGTGCGGAAGACCGCGAAACTTCGGTAGCGCAGACAGCCATTGGCTTGCTGTCAGGCCAAGAGCTTTAACGATTTCCACCGCCACTGCCGCATTCTGCAAGTTGTGCGGGCCCTGCAGCGATGGCCAATCCGGCTGATGCACCGCCAATTCTGCACCGTCCACGACAATGCATGCTTTCAGATCAGTGCGCTGGGCCTGCTGCCGCGCGATCCAAGCGGTTTCTTTGTCGCCATCGCCGAATACCGCGACGTGCCCTGCACCCAACATATCGAACAGCCGGGCCTTGGATGCGACGTACTCTTCAAAGCCATCATAGCGGTCAAGGTGATCCGGACTGATGTTGAGCAGAGCGGCGACGTCGCAGTCCAGCGTGCGGGTCAGGTCGATCTGGTAGCTGGAAAGCTCCAGCACATAGACGCCGCCCGGCGGCAGCGGCTTTTGTCCCAAAATAGGGGCACCGATATTGCCGCCCACCAATACCGGCACAGCCGCACTGCGCAGCAAGTGCGCAACCAGCGATGTCGTGGTCGATTTACCGTTGGTGCCGGTAATACCCACCACACGATGCGCAGGCAGCTCGGGGCGTGCCAGGGAAAACAGCTCGATGTCTCCGATAACCGGAACGCCGAACTTGGCCGCCGCCTCCACGATAGGATGCGAATTAAGCGGCACACCGGGAGAGACAATAACTGCATCGTAACCGGTCAAATCCGCGCTTACAGGATCGGCCAATTCCACACGGTCTTTGAACGCTTCGCGCGGTTCCAACCGGTTGTCCCAGGCCATCACGTGTGCGCCGCTCGCAAGCAGGGTCTCGACAGCGGCACGGCCGGAGCGCGCAAGCCCCAGCACCGCGTACCGTTTTCCTGCAAAGGCCCGGCGGACGATCACTAATCGCTACCTCAGCTTCAGGGTTGAAAGGCCAATAAGGGCCAGCACGATGGAGACGATCCAGAAACGAATAACCACAGTCGATTCCGGCCAGCCAAGCTGTTCGAAATGATGGTGGATGGGCGCCATGCGGAACACCCGCTTGCCGGTGCGCTTAAAGAAGAACACCTGAATGATCACGGACCCGGCCTCAAGCACGAACAGGCCCCCGACGATGGCAAGCACGATTTCGTGATGCGCGGCAACGGCAATCGCGCCAAGCGCACCGCCCAAAGCGAGACTGCCGGTATCGCCCATGAATACAGCAGCTGGCGGAGCGTTGAACCACAGGAAGGCAAGCCCTGCGCCCATGATAGCAGCGCACAGGATAGCAAGCTCGCCCGCGCCCGGCACGTGGGGAATACCCAAATAACCAGCGAAGTCCGCTCGACCGGCAAGGTAGGCTATCAGCGCGAAGGTACCCGCTGCGATTACGACCGGCATCGTTGCAAGACCGTCCAGCCCGTCCGTCAGGTTCACGGCATTACCAGCGCCAACGATGACAAAGGCGGCGAACACATAATAGAATGGCCCGAGCGGGATGTAGCGATCGGACAGAAACGGAATGTAAAGATTTGTGCTGATCTGACTAACGATTATCCACGATGCAATACCGGCAACCACAAACTCCGCCACCAAGCGCATTTTGCTGGAAAGGCCTTTGTGGCTGTTCTTTGTCACCTTGTCATAGTCATCGAGGAAACCGATCACGCCAAAGCCGACTGTCACCGCAATGCAGGCCCAAACAAAGGGATGCGTCAAATCCATCCAGATCAGCATCCCCAACAGGAGTGATGTGAGGATCATCAGGCCGCCCATCGTCGGCGTGCCGCGCTTTGCCAGGTGCGTCTTAGGACCGTCCTCGCGGATCGGTTGCCCTTTGCCCTGCCGCACACGCAGCATGGAAATGAACCGCGGCCCGATAACCAGGCCGATAAAGAACGCCGTCATCAGCGCCGCGCCTGCGCGGAACGTCTGATAGCGCACGAGGTTGGCTATGCCCTCGAACTCCAGCCATTGAGCGATCAGATATAGCATGTCGAGCTCAAAACCTCAGCCGTCGTTGCGGGATAGAGCAGAGACAAACGCGGCCAACCCCACCGAATTGGACCCTTTGACAAGTATAGCATCTCCGCTCTCCAGGCCGAAATGCCGGAACTTGTCCACAGCTTGATCCACGGTTCGGCAATGGGCGAAGGTTAAGGCTTTGCCAAGCTCAGACTCCGCCGCTTTCCCCAGTTCCTCTGCAAGTACGGACATCTCGTCTCCCACAAGCAGGGCGAAATCGACCCCCGCATCGCGCAGCGGGCCTGCAAGTTCTGAATGGAAGGCGGCACTATGGCTGCCCAATTCCTTCATCGCCCCCAGCACGGCTATGCGCCGCTTAGCGTTTTCCTTGCCAAGTTGCGCCAGCGTTGCCCGCATCGAAGCGGGGTTTGCGTTGTAGCTTTCATCGATCAGCAGCGCGTTTCCGCCCCGCGTAGGAATTTCCAACCGCGCGCCGCGGCCCGCCAGGCCGTTCATTTCCGCAAGCGCAAGGCCCGCTGCCCCCAGATCGCCGCCCGCGGCACGAACCGCCGCCATCACAGCCAGAGAATTCGTCACCCAGTGGTCTCCCGCCATGCCGACGGTGTAGCAAACGCGCCTGTCGCCCATGTCCGCCGTCACCAGCGAACCGCCACCAGGCGCGGCTACGGAATCGAGCAGGCGAACGTCTGCGCCGGCGGCTCTGCCAAAGGCAACCACGTGCGCGCCCGCCTTTTCGGCAGCAGACCGCAAGCGGGCATAGTGGGGACCGTCTGCCGGGATAACAGCAGTTCCCCCATCTTCCAGGCCTTGGAAGATCTCCGCCTTGGCATCCGCGATCGCTTCCTCGCTGCCGAGCATCTCAATATGCGCGGGCGCGATCGTAGTGACCACAGCAACGTGCGGGCGGACCTGCCGGGTAAGCGCAGCAATCTCCCCCGCATGGTTCATGCCCATCTCGAAAATGCCATAGCGCGCGTGTTCCGGCATCCGGGCGAGGCTGAGCGGGACGCCAACGTGATTGTTGTAGCTTTTGACCGAACGGTGCGCCCGCCCGCGGCTGCAGCGGTCAAGCGCGGCAAAGATCGCTTCCTTGACCCCGGTCTTGCCCACCGATCCGGTAACGCCGATAATGCGCGCATCCGTCCTTGAGCGCGATGCCGCTGCAAGCCGTTCCAACGCTTCGGTCGTATCGCCAACCCTTACGTGCGGACTTGCCGTGTCCCGGTCCACCACAACAGCCGCAGCGCCCTTTTCCAGCGCCATGTTGATGTAGTTGTGGCCATCAGTCGCTTCGCCTTTCAGAGCGAAAAACAGATCACCGGGCATTACATCGCGGGAATCGATTTCGACGCCAGAGACCTGAAAATCGGCATTGACCGCCCCCTTAACCGCGCGAGCCAGCGAATTCGCATCCCACAAAGGCGCCTCACCATCGTCGGGGGTCGTTTCCGGCCAATCCAGCACTTTCACTTGCGCGTTCATGCGATCGTCTCTCCTTCAGCGCCCGCTAGTTCTCTGGCCACCGTGACATCGTCAAACGGCAGGACCAGACGGTTTGCCCCCCTTCCCACGATCTGTCCTTGCTCATGTCCCTTGCCGGCGATGAGCACAACGTCAGTGGAATTCGCCAAGGCAAGGGCTGCGGCAATTGCCTCTCGCCTGTCGCCCACTTCGATTGCGTCCGGACATCCGTCGAGCACCATCGCGCGAATAGCGGCAGGATCCTCGCCGCGCGGGTTGTCATCCGTCACGATCACGATATCGGCATGGGCGGCAGATGCCCGCCCCATATCAATGCGCTTGCCCGGATCACGATCACCGCCAGCCCCGAACACCACGATTAATCGCCCGCCCGTGTGCGGACGCAGCGCTTCCAGTGCAGCCCGCAAGGCATCGGAGGTATGCGCGTAATCGACATAGATCGGCGCGCCCTTCTGATTGATTGCCGCGCGTTCCAGCCGTCCACGCACCGGTTGCAAGCGAGCAAGCGCGTCAAATACGCGTGACGCATCGTCACCGCTTGCCAAGACCAGACCCGCCGATACCAAGGCATTTGCCGCCTGATAGGCACCGATCAGGGGGAGTTGGATGGTGCGCTGCGTTCCGCAGTGTTCGATCACTAGGGTTTGGCCCAGTTGACCGGGCGTGCGCGAGAGAAGGCGCAGGTCTTCTCCCTGCTCACCCACGGTGAGAAGTTTCAAACCGCGTGCCTTCACAATCTCAACTACGCGCGGCGACCATTCATCGTCCGCCCAAATGACCGCCGTGCCATCCGGACTTAGGACATCCTGGAAGAGCCGCATCTTCACTGCGAAATAGTCTTCCATATCGGCGTGGTAATCGAGGTGATCGCGGCTGAGATTGGTGAAAGCGCCCGCTCGAACCGGCAACCCTTCGTTGCGATACTGGCTAAGGCCATGGCTGGAAGCCTCGTAAGCAGCATGGGTGATACCTTCACGTGCCAGCCCGCTCATCGTCGCAAGGAACGTGACGATGTCTGGCGTCGTCATCCCGGTAGAGATCGTCTCGTCATTGGATGTTACTCCCAGGGTGCCGATGGAAGCCGCGCGGTGCCCGCACATTCGCCAGATTTGGCGGCACATTTCGACGGTAGAGGTTTTGCCGTTAGTGCCCGTGGTTGCGATCACGGTTTCGGGGAACGGCGCAAAAAATGCCGCTGCCAATCGGGCAAATGCGCTTCGCGGCAGGGTATCAGCGATATGGATCGCGCCCTTTACTTCTGCTTCCGGCCGGGCGACCACGGCCACGGCTCCTGCCTCGACAGCGGCGGAAATAAAGTCCTCGCCATTGACGGCCAGCCCCTCAAACGCACCGAACACGTTGCCGGGGGCGACTTTGCGATTGTCGATTGCAAAACCGGTCACGTCCACGCCTTCATCCGAAGGAAGCGTCAGATGCGCGGATTTTGCGAGATCGACCAGTTTCACCTCGATGCCTCCCCCGGGATTAGCGGAAGCAAGTCCGAAATATCCACGTCGCGGGTTTCATCCGGCATCACACCCAAGATAGGGCCAATACGCGGCACGACGCGGGAAACAACCGGCGCAGCATTCCAGGCAGCAGTACGTTGACCCGATGTTGCCACGGTACCCTTTGGCTCATCCAACATCACGATGATTGCATATCGCGGTCGATCCATCGGAAAGGCTGCTGCAAAGGTGGAAACTAGTGAGCTTCGGCGGTAACCGCCCACTCCGGGTTTTTCCGCCGATCCCGTCTTGCCGCCAATCCTGAAACCCTTGGCATCGGCCTTGCGCCCAGTGCCGTAGACCACAATCATGCGCAGCATCTGACGCATCTTGGCGCTGGTGGCCGCTGAGAATACGCGGCGTCCCTTGGGAACATCCTGCGCCTCAAGCTTGCGCAGCGTAACCGGACGCCACACCCCGCCATTGACCAGCGAAGCATATGCCGAAGCAAGGTGCAGCGGCGTCACGGCGATGCCATGGCCATAGGAGACCGTCATCGTCGTCAGGCGCGCCCATTTGCCGGCTGGCCAGATGGGAAAGCCACGCGCAGGCAGTTCGATATAGGGGCGCTCGTTCATGCCAAGATCGGCCATCGTCTTCTTCAACCGTTCGCCGCCCAGCTCGTCAGCAATCCGAGCGGTCACGATATTGGAAGAATGGATCAGTGCCTGAGGGGCGTTCAGCGATGCACCGATCGGGTGACTGTCACGAATGGAGAAACGGCCCACCTGAATGGAACTACCCGCGGCATAGCGCTTGCTCAAATCGGTGATTGTTCCGGCATCCAGCGCGGCCGCCACCGTGATTGGCTTAAAAGTGGAGCCAAGCTCGTACACCTGATTGGTAACGCGGTTGAACACATTGGCGGTTTCGCCCTGGCGCGAAAGCTGATCGGGCACCCACTTATCATCCGGCATGACTTTATTGGGGTCGAACGCGGGAAGCGAGGCCAGCGCCAACACTTCCCCGGTATCAACGTCAAGGATAACGCCCGCAGCGCCCTTCGCCTCTGACATCGCCATGCCCCAGCCCAGTTCGTCCTCCAGCGCGCCCTGAACGCGGGCATCTATGGACAGAACGGCTGGCTGAGTCCGGGTCTGCGGATCGGTCAGATGCGCATCAAAGTACGCCTCCATCCCCACCTGCCCCTTCTTGTACGAGTCGACGTAACCGAGAACGTGAGCGGCCATGGCACCCTGCGGGTAGATGCGGTCCGGCTCGCTGGGGACCTGCAAAGCGGGCTCTCCAAGGGCATGAACCTCGTTGGCCTCTTCCGGCAGAATCCGCTTGCGCAGATGCACGCCGGTCGTGGACCCCAGCTTCTTGTAGGTTTCTTCGTAATTCAAATCGGGGAAAATGCGCACAAGCGCCGCTGCAACCTCGCTTCTGCTGTGCACCAGCGGCGAACCACTGCCCAGCTCGTCCGGCTTAAACCAGAGGGCGTATGCAGCAAAGTCGCGCGCAAGCAGTTCACCGTTCCGATCGACGATTTCACCGCGATTTGGCGTCAGCGTATCAGCAAAATTGAACCGACCGCCACCCGGTTCGGTGAATCCAAGCACGGCGACGCGCAGCAGCGCGCACAACGTAATAAGCCCGAACATTGCCAGAAGTAGCAATGCCCGCAGCTTCGCAGTAATCAGGGAACGCCGACGGACATCGACAAGCGTATGCCTGCTTGATCTTACAGTTGCCGAAATGGCAAGTGCCGTCACTCGTCAGCGCTCCGCTCAATTTCGAAGCGTGCCAACCGGGCACCAATCTTTGTTCCGGAAATGGCAGCGCCGACTACATCGCCACCGGCACGCTCATCTCGCTTCGCCTGGGGCGGAGCGTCATCAGAAATCTTGTCACCTTCCGTTCGAGCCCCGACGGGCGATACCATCTCCATGAAGGGTGTCGCCGTGGTATCCGTCGCTGCGCTAGCCATACGAATGGGCCGCGGCGCATCCGGTCCCGGCGGCATACCCAATGCAGCAAGCTGGCGCTCACCTTCGATGTACTGACCCGCGCCGGGAGCAACGTACCCGAACTCGATGGCATTAAGCGAAGCAAGCTGGCGCTGGTTCGAGCGCGTCTGGAACTCCACATCGAGGAACAGAATCTCGCGCTTAAGCGAAACGATCCGGCTCTCTGTCTGGCGCACCTGCCCCTTCACCGCGTTAACCCGCAAGGTCAGCGCCACAGCAAACGCCAGACAGATACTCAGCACAACGGCCCAGCCGATCGAATGGAGACGATTGCGGGTCAGGTTCATGCTGGTTGCCCTTGTCTTGCTGGAGCCTGTGTCCGCGTCGCCGATCGAAGCGTTGCGGAACGTGCGCGAGGATTGCGTGCGACTTCGGCTTCGCTGGGCCGAATGGCCTTGGACACGCTGGAGAAGGTAGCTGCGAAAGCTGGAGCGGCTTCCGGCATATGACGCGAGACGGAGGCCGTTGCGCCGCTGGCTTCGCGGAGGAACTGCTTCACAATCCGGTCCTCAAGGCTGTGGAACGCCACGACTGCCAACCGCCCTTCGGCCTTGAGCAGTTTCTCAGCTGCAAAAAGCGCGTCCTGCAGCTCATCCAACTCACCGTTCACGTGGATACGGATGGCCTGAAAGCTGCGGGTCGCTGGGTCTTTGGGGGCTCCGGGGCGATGGCCCAGGGCCTTGCGCACCACGTTTGCCAGTTCACCCGTCGTCGAAAGAGGACGGGCAGCCACGATCGCACGGGCCAAGCGCCGTGACTGCCTCTCCTCGCCATAACGGAACAGCACATCGGCTATTTCCGCTTCAGGCGCGGTGTTCACAAAATCTGCAGCGGTAGGACCATCGACACTCATCCGCATGTCGAGCGGACCATCGGCAGCGAAAGCAAACCCGCGAGCGGGCTGGTCCAGTTGCATCGATGACACGCCGATATCCATGGCAATGCCATCGACCTGGGCCACACCTGCTTCCCCAAGGGCTGCAACCATTTCCGAAAAGCGGCGTGGATGGAGCACGAAGCGCGGCGGATCCGTGCGCAATTCGGGCCACAGATCGGGGTTGTCGGAAACTGCCGCGATCGCTTCAGGATCGCGATCGAAGGCATGGACTGTCGCGCCGGCATTCAGGAAGCGCCGCGTATAGCCCCCTGCGCCAAAAGTCGCATCCACGATAATCGAGCCGGGCTGGGGGCACAGCGCCTGCATAACCTCTTCGATAAGAACGGGGACGTGCGGCGCGCTGATTTGGGTTGCGCCGGTCATTTCCCCTTCGCCTTTGTAAGTTCCTTGCTGGCGAGGCTGGTGCAAATAGCCTGTGCGCTTTCCCAGCCTTCACCCATGGCGGCGAGTTTCTCAGGATTCCAGGCAGTGAAGAACGTGCCGGCACCATGAAAATAGATCTGGTCGTCGATCCTGGCGGTTGTCACCAACGGATCGGGAAGAATAAAGCGGCCGCTGCCATCAAAGGGCACTTCGTGAAAGCCGTAGAGATCCATGGCGCGCTTGTCGGCGTCGAACTTTTCGCCAGCCTGCAGAGCGATCTGCTGCTCACGCTTAATCATCTCATCAAATTCATCAACGCGCGATAGGCCAAAGCCGACCATGCAATCCCAGCGATCATGCTTTGCCAGACAGACGACCATCCGGCCGCTGGATTCTTTAAGCGTACTACGAAATGGGGCAGGCAGGACGAAGCGGTTCTTGTCGCGCTGAAGCGAGAAGCCCTGACCGCTATAGATATATGGCCTTGAAGACATCTTCGCCAAACCCCCAGGCGCATCCACCAAACGGGCATATCTTCCCTGCCCGGCGACGCATGCATCGCCGGCAGACCCGAACGCCGGGCAACAAGGATTCGACAATTCCGATAGGGATTCCTCATATAACGGGAAATGACGGGAGAAAAGGGAAAATGTGGGATCCTTTATCCCCCAAGCCGGGATTGGGGCCTAAATGGCGCGCCCCGGACGCAGGAAATCTTAGCTCAATACCCACGGATTTCCACGATTTTCAGGGACAAGGTGGCGCGCTGGGCGGAGGCAAACGTCAGATTCCCACTTTTCCCGCGATTTGTCCGAAAAGTGGTGCAGGAGGTAAATTCGCCCCGCTCCCGCGCAGGCGGATGACGGCGGTCTCAGCGATCCAGTCTGCTGAGCAGCGAAGAAAGCGCTGATTCCCTAACCTCGGCGCCATCTGCAGGTGCATCGTCCAGCAGAGCAGCGTCAGCCACCGCAACCAGCTGCCCCCGTCCGATCCGGCAGTCTGCCACCAAGCTCTGCGCCGTCAGGACACATTCGGAGCCCTTGCCTGAGATGGCAAAAGTTCCCGATAAGTTCACAGGTAGCGTGGCCTGATCAATCTGAACTTCCCGCTCTCCCTTTGGCTGATTTTCATCAAACAGCAGCTGGAGCCCCCACCGATTGAGGATGGGCGAAAGCAAAATCACATCCTGCGGCCGTCGCCGATCCCCAAGTGCGTACGCCGAATCTTGGGTGAGCATCGGATCAGCGAACAGCAGCACCCGGCCACCTGCCCGCACCCAGGTATCGAGCGCGACGTTCTCCTGCGGCGAAAACGGATAGGGTTGGGCCAGAACCAGCAGTGCGTCGGCGGGCAAAGGCAGCGTGCCGGATGGGCCGGCAAGACTATCAAGCGGGCGAACGTTACCCACCGCACGAAGCGCACCAAGAACCCAATGAGGCGGGCGATCATCGCCCAGCAGGCCCGACACACTCCCACTCTCATGCCATATGATTGGCAAACTGGTAACCAGCCCAACGTCGGTCACTTTCGGCTCACCCGCCGTCGGGCGCTCCGGAGGCACATCGCCGCAACCAGAAACCAGCAGGGCAGCAGCGAAGGCCGCCAGCCCCGCGCGAACGCTAAGGTTCAAGCACGGGCTCCGGCTTGGCGCTTGGTTTTACATCGGGTGCGGGATCGGCTGCAGGGACAACACCGATATCGGCGAGGGGATCGATCCCCTTTTTATTTGTCTGGGGAGCATCCTTGGCAATCATTTCCCCAATAGGGTCGTCTTGCGCGTCGGTGCTCTTAGCCTTGTCCATGATAATGTTGGCCAGGCCGATGATCAGCAGCATCGCACAGAGGCCGAGGAGGCCAATTTGCAGTCGCTGGACAGACTGCGCACGCAGTTCTCGGCTCGATACCGGCTGATAGTAGAGAGGCTCGCCCGGGTCGCCCCCCTCTATCGCGTCCCTTGGTGCATCCCGTGGGGTCATGAGTAACAATCTACCTTAGCCTTGCAGCCACGGGAAGACCGGTAAGCCTTTCTCCCGCAACCAGGCAGCATTGTAGATCGTGGAGAGGTAGCGGAAACCGGTATCGCACAAGATCGTGGCAACGCGAGCCTCGCTTCCGCGTCCTTCAGCGACCAGCTTGCGGCCCAGCTCTACAGCGCCAGCGATGTTGATGCCGGACGACAAGCCAAGACATAGACCTTCCTCAGAAAGCATCCGTCCAACCCAGTGCAGCCCGTCCTCATCAGAGATGCGGAACTGCGTATCGATCGGCGCGCCTTCTAGGTTGGCGGTGATCCGGCCCTGCCCGATGCCTTCCGCAACCGAAGTACCCTCCGCCCTCAGTTCGCCCTCTGCATAATAGCTGTAAAGCGCCGCGCCGTGAGGATCGGTTAGGGCAATGGTGATATTCTCGTCAAAAGCCTTGAGGCCAAGCCCAACGCCTGCAATCGTGCCGCCAGTGCCCGCCGCGCAGGTGAAACCGTTAAGCCTGCCGGCCAACTGCTCCCACAGTTCCTTCGCCGTGCCCTCGATATGCGCCTTGCGGTTGGCGACATTGTCAAACTGGTTGGCCCAGACCGCTCCCTCTGTTTCTTCCGCCAGACGGCGCGAGGTGTGAACGAAGTGGTTGGGATCGGAAAACTTGGTGGGCGGCACCAGCACCAATTCGGCACCCAGCGCACGCAGAGTGTCCATCTTTTCCTTGGACTGGTTATCCGGCATCACGATCACGGTCTTGTAACCGCGCGCGTTGGCGACCAGCGCCAACCCGATGCCGGTATTGCCCGCCGTGCCCTCCACAACGGTACCGCCGGGCTTCAACTCTCCACGCGCTTCGGCATCACGCACGATAAACAGGGCAGCCCGGTCCTTCACCGAAGCACCGGGGTTGGCAAATTCGCATTTGCCCCAGATTTCGCAACCCGCCGCTTCGCTTGGCCCCTTGAGGAGGACCAGCGGCGTGTTTCCAATCAGATCGAGCGTGCTGCGTTGCGGTTGTGGTGCAATCATGCTCCTTGACCTAATCGGAGGCGACCCCGCCCGCAAGCATCCGCTTCAACAGATATCAATCTTCCTGCGCGATCGTCACCCGGCAGCCTTCGAGCGCATCGGTGACAGGGATCTGGCAGGAGAGCCGCGAAGTGGCACTGCGATGCTCTGAACTGTCCAGCAGGTCGTTCTCGTCCTCAGACATAGGCGGCAGCTTATCAGCGAAATCCGGATCAATATGAACGTGGCAGGTCGCGCACGAACAGCAACCGCCGCACAGGGCCAGAAGTTCGTCAAAACCGTTGTCGCGAATGACTTCCATCAACGTGCGGCCTTCTTCGGCGTTGAGCGTCTTTTCCTCACCTTCGTGATTGATCACGGTAATCTGCGGCATCCAAGAACCCCTTTTTCACTGACCTGCCTCTGCAGGTAACTTTAACAGGTGAAATATGCGCTCGGCTGCTAAAGTGTCTGGTCCGGTTTTGCAAGGCAGAGGAAGAATGGGCTTACACGCTGAGGCGATAAATGCAGGATTGAATGCAATCGCATCAATCGAACCGCGCATGGCTCGCGCGCTGGAAGTGGCGGGTTATCCCGAGCCGAGAATTCGCGAACCGGGCTATGCAACTTTGCTGCGCACAATAGTCGGTCAGCAGGTGAGCGTGGCTGCCGCTTCTTCGGTATGGAACAAACTGGAAGCGCATCTCGGCGCGGGCATTCCAGCCGATGTGCTGCTTGCCGCGGATTTCGATACGCTGCGTGCATGCGGCCTTTCACGCCAGAAGCAGGGCTATGCGCGCAGCCTTTGCGAGTTGGTAATCACCAGCACCCTCGATCTTGAAAATCTGCCCGCCGACGATGACGAGGCCATTGCCCAGCTCACCCGTATCAAGGGTATCGGTCGCTGGTCTGCTGAAATATACCTCCTCTTTGCCGAGGGACGGCCCGACATCTGGCCTGCCGGAGACCTTGCCGTTCAGGCTGGCCTGCACAAGCTGCTGGAACTGGAAACGCGCCCTTCAGAAAAGGCGACCCGCACGCTGGCCGAAGAGTGGCGCCCGCACCGCAGCGCGGCCGCCATCTTCACCTGGCACGTCTATAACAATCCGGCTTTGTGAGGAGACGCCCCTCACACAATTCCAGCGATAAACCGCGCCATCGCCACGTCCCGCTGGCTGAGGCCACCCGCGTCATGCGTCGTCAGCGTCATTTCGACCCGGTTATAAACATTGAACCATTCGGGGTGATGATCGGCCTTGTCCGCATAGATGGCCACGCGCGTCATAAAGCCGAATGCCTCGTTGAAATCGGCAAATTTGAAGGTGCGCGTGATCGCCTTGCCATCTTCGCGCAAGGTCCAGCCGGCCAGTTCGGCAAGGGCTGCAGTACGTTCTTCATGTGTCAGTTCGGCAATCGCCATATCGCTCTCCTTGGCAGTCGCGGCTGTTTCCCCTAACCCACCGCGTCATGCAAGAGTGCCGTATCGCTGCAACTGACCTGGCGTGCCGACGCGGCGACCGCATTCTATTCGCGGGCCTTTCCCTTTCGCTATGCGCGGGAGAGGCATTGCGAGTGGCTGGCTCGAACGGGATCGGAAAATCCAGCCTAATCCGCATTCTGGCTGGATTACTGCGGCCTTTCGCTGGTAACGTTGAACGCATGTGCGCGCCCGGTCTGCTGGATGAGAATCCCGCGCTTGACCCTTATGCCACGCTGGGCGCCGCCCTTGCCTTCTGGCAGCGGATCGATGGACCGGACGCAGATCAATCTGAGCAATTGCACCGCCTTGGCCTTGCAGATCTTCTGGACGTGCCGGTGGGCTATCTCTCCACGGGGCAGATGAAGCGTGCCGCCCTCGCTCGTCTTATCGGCCAGGATGCATCTATCTGGCTGCTGGACGAGCCGTTGAACGGGCTGGATACGCAAGCCGTTGCCCTTACCGAGCAACTAGCGTCTGAACATTGCCGCGCGGGCGGCATCTGCGTGATTGCATCGCATCAGCCGTTTGCGATGACCGACATGCGCACGCTCAATCTTGCGGATTTTGTGCCATGAGCAAGTGGTTTGGCACAATCCTGCGGCGCGATCTGATGCGCTTGCTGATCGGCGGACGGCGTGGCGGCGCGATCCTGCCGGTTCTGTTCTTCCTTGCCGTGGCGATGCTATACCCGTTCGCTGTCGGGCCGGACCCCGTCTTGCTGGCGCGCACCGGGGGCGGGGTCATCTGGGTGGCCGCGCTATTAGCCGCCATTCTGCCGCTGGACCGACTGATCGCCCCGGATATAGAGCACGGCTATTTCGATCAGTGGGCCTTGCGCGGGATTTCCGAAGAAGCGGTAGCCCTGGTGCGCGTGATCGCGCACTGGATCAGCTTCGGCCCGCCGCTGATGCTGGCCGCGCTGCCGGCGTCGGCATTCCTGGGCCTTGATGGAGAGGCGATCCGCCTTGTCGAACTCGGCCTGCTAGCCGGAACGCCGGGCCTTGCCGCGCTTGGCGTGATGATCGCGGCAATCACCGCCGGACTCAAAGGCGGCGCAGCGCTATCGGGCCTGCTGGTGATCCCGCTTGCCGTGCCGCTGCTCATTTTCGGAGCGGGCAGCCTTTCGACTGGGGGAGCAAGCGGCATCGCTTTCGCAGCCGCCTGCAGCCTCGTCCTTCTCGCCATTGCCCCATTCGCATCCGGCGCAGCAATCAGAGCCGCGCGCGAATAGCTTAGACGTAAGGCGGTTTGTGGCGGCCCATCGGGCTGAGTGTAAATATCTCGCAACCGTCTTCGGTGATACCGATGGAATGCTCGAACTGCGCGGACAGGCTC
>JAZQRJ010000069.1:0-30553 GCA_045629505.1 Novosphingobium sp. | reverse complement strand
AGGGGGCGCGAATTCCACCACTGCCCAGGAGTTGGTTATCAGCAACCTCGATCAGGCCACGCTCGAGCGCGTACTGGCTTAATTTCTGGCGGCGGGTGGGCGCGGTTGGAAGCTGGAAAATTCATTCCGACAATGGTGCTGAAACCCGCATAAATCCGTTAGTGAACGAACAGGGAATATGTCGGAATTGCAGTTGAAAAGAAACGAATTCCGCTGGACTTTTAATCAGTAGGTCGCTGGTTCGAACCCAGCAGGGCTCACCATTAAGTCTTCCGTTTTTCCCATTAAGATCTTGCGCTGCTAGCGCGGTGCAGAATAGCCTGGGTTCCGGGGCTTTTCGCCAGATAGATGCGACCGGCACACGCTGGGACACACTGTCGTCACAAGTACGACAAATAGCCGGCTGATATTTCGGCCCGTCACAAAGTGCCCTACCAACGGTCCGCTCTACGAATTTTTGAAAGCCCGGCACCGGCAGAGGTTCGATCAGTACTTCGGCGACGATAACAAGTCGAAGGAGATGGAATGTCTCCGCAATATTGGAAGATTCACTGCGATCAGTTCACCATCGCTATTTGCATCGGTTATTGTTATGTCAGCGCCCTGTTATCGAGAAGCGCGAGGCATATCGCCGTGTTGGCTTCCGTCACCGACAACCTGAGCGAGCGTAAACCAGATTGATGGAGCAAAGGCGTTTAGATACTCAGGATCCGGTCGCTACGCCGCAGACGGCGCATCAGTTGTATAATCTGGCCGAGCTTGGTTGGAGACCGTTCTACAGCGCCCAGATTTCCAGCGAAGAACGTTTGGCGTGCCTTCCTGCCCGCGTGATGGCGGTACATCGTGGAGCCGTGGTAATTATTGGGGACGGGCTGGACGGCCCCATTTCCTCCTGGAATTCCGGGTCCGCGGGAGCCGAGGATCGCCCGACGGTCGGCGATTGGATACTGGTTGATCGCAAGAGCAAAGAGCTTGTGCGAATTCTCGACCGAGCAAATCTGTTCAAACGGCCTGCGCCTGGCGACGCTAACAGTGTTCAGCTGATTGCCGCAAACGTTGACACTCTCTTTATCGTGACCTCCTGCAACCACGATTTCAGCGTCGCGCGCCTGGAGCGCTATCTTGTCCTGGCACGCGAAGTAGGGGTCACTCCGGTTGTCGTTCTGACGAAGGCGGATTTGACCACGACCCCCGAAAGTTTTCTCGAACGGGTACTGGCGTTGCAGGTGGGGCTCGAAGTAGAAGTGATTAACGGGCGCGATCCGGAAAGCGTCGCCCGGCTGGCGGCCCGCTGCCGTAACGGGGATACCGTCGCCTTGGTAGGCTCGTCTGGCGTGGGCAAGTCCACGCTGATCAATACGTTGCGCGGATCGGACAGCATCCCAACGCAGGCCATCCGCGAACAGGATGGCAAGGGCCGTCATACGACGACGGCGCGCGAGATGCACCGCCTTGGTAGCGGCGTTGACGGGGGAGGATGGTTGATCGACACACCCGGCATGCGTGAAATTCAGCTCGCAGATGCGGCTGAAGGCCTCGCCGAAGTGTTTGACGATCTGGTGGCAATGACGCTGGAATGCCGTTTTACCAATTGCACCCACACCGCAGAACCCGGCTGCGCTATCCAAGCCGCCCTGGCCACTGGAAGCCTGACATCGGCGCGGCTTGGTCGGTGGCAACGGTTGGCAGCAGAGGAAGCCGGGAACACAGGAAATGCTGCGCGCCGCCAAGGCCGTGCCGCAAAGTCAGGAAAGAGACGGTAAGTTGCGGCCGATCTTTATCTGGAGGCAGCTGCATACCGGGGTCAGCTTCGTCTCTCCGTCGCCGCGGGAGCCTCAAGAAAGACACCCCACAACGACTTCGGATTGAGGGATCGACCGGCTTTTGAGCAGTGCCTCGCTAAAAAAGCAGGGTAGCCGAGCGACCAATTTACGGCCGTTTCCGCGTTGAGGAAAGCGGTCCTGGCCGGCTCAGCCCACCATGTACCCGCCAGCATCGCAATTGATCGATTGCCCGGTGATCGTGCGGCTCTCGTCGCTGGCAAGGAAAAGGGCCAGGTTGGCGATATCGATCGGTTGCGAGATTACGCGCAGTGGCACCGATGATAGCGCCTTTTCCTTCCATTGATTATAGGAAATGCCTTGCTCATTGGCCATCCGGTGACCGTAGTTGACCCAAAGTTCGGTCTCGATGCTGCCGGGTACAAGGCAATTGCAGCGAATGCCTTTGGGGCCAACTTCAAGCGCAATAGTCTTTGTCAGCGCGCGAAGAGCGGCCTTGGCGGAGGTGTAGTGCGTCTTGCGGACCACCCCGGTCCAACCCGCTGTCGACGAAAAATTAACAATCGAGCCCGAGCCGCGTTCCAGCATTGAGGCATTGAGCACTTCCCGGCTGCACAGCATCGATGCGGTCAAATCAATCGCGAGAGTAGAGTTGAAGTTCTCGACCGTCTGTTCCCAGACCCACTTGTCCTGCCCCGGCGCAGCGGCGTTGTTAAGCAGGATGTCGATCTGACCGAATTCATTCATCGCGCGCGAGACCATCGCCTTGACGTCGTCCTCGTTGGTAACGTCACAGCGCGTGGCAATGGCGCCTTCACCAGCCTCCTCAGCGGCCTTGATTACCAATTCCTCTCGCCGTGCGGACAACAGCACCTTCGCGCCCTGTTCGACAAACAGCTTGGCCATCACTGGTCCACAGCCCGTGCTTGCACCAGTTATGATCGCAACTTTGCCTGCCAGCCGACCGGTTTGATTTGCCACGTGTGTCATCCTCTCCATAGCCGCCCGTCCGTCGGTGCTAAACTGCCGATCTCTATTGCAGGCTTTAAGATAACACCCGTTACGTTAAAGCAGGTGCTTCCACAAGCTGCTTTCTGACCGGGGCAATGCGTTCAATTGGAGAACATATTGTCGAGCACTTCCAGTACGAACGTCTCAACCCCATCCTTGTTATTCCCGTGCCGCCACTGCGCGAGGTGGGCGAGGGCGATGCGTCCATGCGCGATCGAAATCACCAGCAGCGCTGAACTCGCCGCATCGTTAGCGGGGAGCCGTTTGCCCTGCGCGGCGAGTGCTTCCATGGATTCCAGCACTGTGCGGTAAGCAGGCCGTATCGGTCCTTCGAAGACGGGTTCGAACGCTCCCGAAGTATCGAACAGGAGTTGATAGCGAGACGGTCGCTCCATTGCATAATGGATGTAAGCGCTCATTTTTGCCTTGAGCCCGTCGAACGGGGATGCTTGGCTGCTCGTTGCAGCAGCCTTGTCCATTTGCTCAGCCAGAAGCGCCCAGCATTGGAGCCCGATCTCAAGCATCATCGTTTGGGCATTCGGGAAGTGCCGATAGACCGATGGCGGTGCCACTCCAGACTCTTTTGCGACAGCGCGCAGGCTAAGCTGCACGCCCGGCTCGGCGTCAAGCAATCGCATTGCGGCTTCAATAAGCTCATTCTTGAGGCGCGCACCGTCGCCACGCTGATTGCGTTGCCGTTTTTGTTCACCTGCCACTAACGATATTGCCTCCGAGGCTCGCGATTACAGATTATTTCCGACTCTGTGATCTATAAGCTCGCTTCGATATATGATGGCTGACTTGGAAATTTACATTCGACCTGGGCCGCGCGCTGTGCCTCGGTGGCCAGATGATGGACGCGGTCGCCGACGCTGCGGGAGATCGCCCGTTCGATATCGCTGACCAGTTCGGGCTTGCTGTGAAAGGCCACCTTAACCCGGTGTTTGCCAATGTCGCTTGTGCCAACGCTTACCGTAAGCGAAGGAGCACCAGCATCTGTGGCTGTTGCAGTGTTATAAGCTTCAATCGCCGCTTGCTGGAGTGCCGCCTGCTGAGCGAAGAGATTGGCGTCCGGTTCGAACGTCATCGTGAAGGCATGCCCGACGTCACCTCCGGCATGGCCTTCCACGCGCACTGGTAAGGTGAACAGCAGGCTATGAGGCAAAATGATGTCCCGTCCGGTCCGATGGAACGATCCCTCCTGGCCCTCTAATTCCCTAAGCCTTGTGACCAGCAAGTTGAAATCCATCACCTCGCCGCGTCTTCCTCCTATCTCGATATAATCACCTACAGCATAAGCGCGGGACAAGGTGCGAAGCGCTGAACCCGAGATGCAAAGGATCAGCTCCTTCATTGCAATAACAGAAGCGACCGCAAAGGCAGTAAGAGACAGAGCGAATGTGCGCAGTTGCGGTGCCCAGATCATTACCAATCCAATCATCGCAACGACGATCAGCGCATTGCGCAGGCTGGCAGTCCAACGCCGCATGGCCAACGGCGGGAATCCCCCGCGCTTCAATGCCCTTCCTCCAAGGAAGCGAATGAAGAACAAGGCGGCCAGCAGGGCCACGGACGCCAGCACGTTAGATTGCAAGAACTGTGCTATCAAAAATTCAGTTATCATGGTCGCGCCAGTTCTGTTTCACTCATCAAGAGAATGCCAAGGAATTCCCTAAGAAGCGATCCGAGCTACCGCAAGGCGTGGGTTCCGGTGACGGACTGGTAGTCAGCCCTGCGCCCGACCGGATCGAAACGAGGCTTTGACCTGACGAACCGGAGAAGCTGGCTGAGTGCGACCGGTACTAGAAACCTAAGTGCGCGCGATGTATTGCGATGGTGCGCTATCCTGCTTCAAAATCCAAAGAAGCGATGAAATGAACGATAACGCTGTCTATACGATCGGTCATTCGACGCGAAGCATCGATGAATTTGTCGAACTTTTACGTCGAGGAAATGTCGTGCGCGTGGTGGACGTTCGCAGCATCCCGCGCTCACGAACCAATCCGCAGTATAACTTCGACGTTCTGCCAGAAACGCTCTCTTCTCGGCAAATAGGCTATACCCTTATTCCAGAACTCGGGGGCCGCCAAAAGCGCCAGAAAATGGTGAACGAGGATGTGAACAGCTTTTGGATAAACCAGACCTTTCACAATTATGCCGACTACGCGATGTCGTCTGCGTTTCGAGACGGCCTCGACCAGCTGATTGCTTTGAGCGCGCAGTCGATCAGTGCAATCATGTGTTCCGAGGCTGTCTGGTGGCGTTGTCATCGGCGTATCATCGCCGATTACCTGCTGCTCGAAGGGCTGCCGGTTTTCCACCTCATGGGCGCCAACCGTGTGAACCCAGCCAAAAGCACGCCATGGGTCGTAGTTAAGGGTGATGTGTTAACCTATCCGGGAGCTGTTAACGGTGCGGCAGGCGTTTGCTCGCATTAGCTGAAAGAGAGCTGCTTCTTGCTAACCTTGGGCGTTGGCACCGCCGGCGAAGGCTAGAAAAGGGGACTGGATCGCAGCCAGCGATAACCATAGGGTTCCAGCACGATGGAAAAAGTTCCGTCGCTGTCTGACTGGAATTCCTCGTGAGATAGGACGCAAACTAAATTGCGCATGCCGCGCTCGCCGGGATCAAATACAAGTTCGGAACTCCGATCCGCCAAATTGTGCACAAAGACTGATCGGTGATCCTTCCAATGATACCGGATCGCCAGAAATTCCGGGTCGGTCTCGATGATGTCGTAGTCACCCCAGCCGATTTCAGGCAGTTCCTTCCTGACGCGAATTATCCGTTCCATCCAGCTGAGGAAGGATTTCTGGTCCGCGCGCTGATCAGTAACGTTCAGGATCTTGTAGCTGTAGGGGCCATCCGCGATCACCGGCAGAACAGTGCTTTCGCACTCGCTGAACCCCGCATTCCTGTCAGCGGACCATTGCATCGGGGTCCGGGCCGCGTCTCGTTCGGGCAAGGACAGGTCGTCCCCCATGCCGATCTCGTCGCCATACCGGATTACTGGCGTTCCGGGCAGGGTCATTAGAATGCTGTTAGCAAGTTCCAGTCGTTTGCGATCGCCGCCCAGCATCGGTGCCAGCCGCCTGCGGATACCGCGGCCGTAGATCTGCATCCTTTCATCCGGCGCGAAGGCTGTGAACACGGCTTGCTTCTGTTGGTCGGGCAAGCGTTCGATATTGAGTTCATCGTGGTTGCGCAGGAAGTGGGCCCACTGTGAGCTTCCCGGAATGCATTTTGATACATTCAGAGCATCCCGAAGTGGACGGCTGTCCGCACTCGCCAAGGCATAGAACAAGGTTTGATTGACCGGAAAATTGAGGATCATGTGTAGTCGTTCCCCGTCTTTTCCAAAGTATTGTTCGGTGCTTTCGATCGGGATGTTGGCCTCTGCCATCAGCACCGCATCGCCCTTGCGCCATTGGGCCAGAGCACGGATATCGCGCAGCAGACCAAAGGCAGGCT
The DNA here is from genome assembly GCA_045629505.1 of Novosphingobium sp. Classification (GTDB taxonomy): domain Bacteria; phylum Pseudomonadota; class Alphaproteobacteria; order Sphingomonadales; family Sphingomonadaceae; genus Novosphingobium. The sequence continues at coordinate 24,290 of JAZQRJ010000069.1, read as the reverse complement.
CAGCGTTCGACGTGTGGATACCGTTTTGCTCGATGAGCAGGGGCACTGAATCCATCCTGAAGCCGGACACTCCCAGTTCCAGCCAGAACCCCACGATTTTCAGGATTTCGCGCTGAACTTCAGGATTGGCGATATTCAGATCCGGCTGAAAATCGTAAAACTGATGATAATAATATTGCCTGCGCTTGCGCGAATACGTCCATGTAGATTTTTGGACGCCAGGAAACATAACGTTTTCATGCGCATCATCTGGCCGGTGATCTGCCCAGATGAAATAGTCTCCAAACCGGCTGTCTGGATCGCTGATCGCTTTCTGAAACCATGGGTGTTGATCAGAACAGTGGTTTACCACCAGATCAATGATCAAGCGGATGCCACGCTGTTTGCAGGCCCGCGCGAACTCCACGAAATCACCAAGCGTGCCATAGCGTGGATGGACGCCGTAATAGTCCGAGATATCGTATCCGTGGTCCCGCATGGGAGAAGGCTGAAAAGGGGCTAGCCAGATCGCCGTAATGCCGAGGCTTTGAAGATAGTCGAGCCGCCGCACTGCACCGGCAAAGTCCCCGATGCCGTCACCATCTGCATCCAGAAACCCGCTCAACGGAAAATTGTAGATCAATGCGTGCTTGTACCATAGATCTTCAATCACCGATCATCCTCCCGACGCCGCCGTTCTTGAAAAGTGTGGGTGCGAGGCGGCGATATGATCGAGCAACGCGGATATCTGATCTCCCGGCCCAAGCATTCCATCGATTTTTACAAAACATTCCGGCGGTGAAGGTGGTTCAAACGTTGCCAGTTGATCCGACAGCAGTGACGCCGGCATGAAATGATCCGGCCGCATTTTCACCCGGCGCTGCAGTTCCTCTGGAGGAACATCAATCCATACGAAAAGTATATTGCTGGCAAAATGGCGCAGGCGTTCACGGTGAACGCGGCGCAGAGCTGAGCAGCTTGCCACCGCCGGCTGGTTTGCCGCGCGCAGTGCCATGCCGACACTATCGATGAAATGGCAGCGATCTTCTTCTGACAACGGAATGCCAGAGGACAGCTTTTTTATGTTCGCTGGCGAATGATAATCGTCGCCTTCGATAAAGAGGGCGTCCCGCAGGTGCTGCGTAAGTCCGCGCGCCAAGGTTGATTTCCCGGAACCGCTTGGCCCCATCACAACAATGGCAAATTCGCCGACCGGCTCCTTCATTACCGTTCAGGCCGGCCTTGCAAGCCTAACGTCCTCAAGGCGCCGGTCGCCGCCACCAGCACCCCTGCTGAAGCGATCAGGGCAAGGCTTATGATTGGCCCCCGCAATTGGTTGAGCGACATCTGCCAACTGGTGTCGGCCGCTTCCTTGTCAAACCGACCATGCGCACCGGGATCGCCGGAAGGAATGTCGAACAAATTGTTCGTACGGCCGTCAGGCGCGGGCTGCGGAGCGGACTGTGCGGACACAGCGGTTCGAGCGAGGTATCGGTCCACCAACGGAGATGCCAGCCTGTCCGCCAGAATGGCTTTAACAGTCGTGCCGCCAACCCATAATTCCTTGCGCCGCGCGCGAACCGCAAAATGGATGGCACGCGCCGCCACCTCGGGTTGATAGATCTTGCCGACGGGTCGCGGAATCCCTTCCATGTGTGTTCGGGCCCAGTCGAATTGCGGCGTGTTGAGCGCAGGCAATTGCACCATGGTTACATGAACCTTGCTCCGGACATTGATCAGTTCGGAGCGAAGGGAATCGAGAAATCCCTGCAAAGCGTGCTTTGCGCCGCAGTAGGCCGATTGAAGCGGTATGCCTCTGTGAGCCAGCGCGGAGCCCACTAGAACAATTGTCCCTTGATCGCGCTGGCTCATGCGACTGAGCGCCGCACGAGTGCCGTTGACCTGTCCCATGTAAGTAACGGCATTGACCCGGTCGTATTCTTCCGGGGTAATATCCAAAAATCTGGAGAAAAGGCCAGCAAAGGCATTGTTGACCCATACATCAATCGGGCCAAGTTCCTTTTCGATCTGCTGCGCCGCGTCTTCCACTGCGGCATTGTCTGTGACATCGACGCACAACCCCAGAGCTCGCCCTCCTGCCGCCTCGACCTCCTTCACGGTGTTTTCGATCCGTTCGCGTCCCCGGGCCAGAATGGCGACCGCGTAACCGGCGCGCGCGAATTCTCGGACCGTCGCCCGCCCGACTCCGGCGCTCCCGCCGGTAACGACCGCCACGCCGCTCATTCAGCGTACGCCAGGGTGGATAGCAGGGCGAGATTGCCTCGCCGCGTGTCGAGGCGGGTGTGCTGGACAACGATCGGTTCGCTGGAGCGTACGACGCAAGAATAATCCGTGTCGCGCGGTATGGGTGCAGGCTCCGCCAGATCATTGAACCGCACATGCCTGGTCCGTCGAGCGGGAACGTGCACATTATACGGACCAACTGGATCGCGATCTGCGAAATAGATGATGATTTCTACTTCGGCACCGCTTTCACCTGCATTGAGCAGGCAGACCGTTTCATGAGAGATGAATGCACGGTCTTGCTCAATTGTGGTGTCCGAAGGAATGTAACCTTCGGCGATTGCCCAAACTTTTTTGCCGATCATGGTAGTCCAACTCGCGCGATCCTGACTGGTTCCGAGCGCGAAGGGGCGAGTTCAGATCAGTAGCGGATGCACCTGGACGGCCCGTTGGGTATCACCTGCTCTTTGGAAATTGCAAAGTAGCCATACTGATCGGGTGGCGGGGGCCGCCCCAATGCACCATCCCGCATCGTCCAGACAGCATAAGGCCCTCTCTTGGAGCCATGCCGGCTAGGCGTGCACATGCCTATCGTTATGGCGCCTTTCTCGATGCGTCGAAACATCGGGAGTAGGCCGGGCGCGCGATGTATCATCCGGTAGCCACGCCCGCTTCCCTCCATCAGGGGTCGCAGGCGAGAGCTACGCCCGGGTGCAACTTTCGCTGGCGTTTTCCAAATCCCGCAGGTTGCCTTCCTCCAACAGGAACCGCCGCTGCGGGTGGTTCATTGTCGCGTCGTATCGCCACTTCTGGAGCGCGTCCATTTTCCCAGGGTCGCGATCGGCAACCAGAAACAGCCTTATCTCGCCATCCTTTTCCTCGTAGCGCATGGTGTCTGTAATCCGCGATGGGAAGGTCCAGACAGCCTTGCCATTCGAGGTTAGTTCAAGCTGCTTGGTCCTGCTGCCATAGGGGCATTCATAAGTGCCGACAGTGCCGCCCGAACCGCAGGAAGCCAGCACGAGTATTGACGGCAAAAGCGCGAAACAGGCTGGGAATGGTGCTGCCTTCATCGTCTGGTTCCCTTCTGGTGCCAGGCATCCCTGCGGGAGGTCAGTCCTCGCGGGAACTGTGCTGGAAACCTGAAAAGCGTCAGGTCCGGCCGCCTCGACCGCTGGCGCCCATTGGGCTTCCCATGACCCGCTCAAATCATCCGCGGGCAGGTAAATGCATACGCCTCTGCCGATCGCCCGGCAACAAATTTGCCAGTTGCTGGGCTATCCTTGCCATCTGCTTCGCTCGCATCATAGAAACTGGGCAACAATGGCGGGGAGGATGACATGCCTGAACTTCCGAGGGCGTTAGCCTTCGATGTATTTGGAACGGTAGTTGACTGGCGCACTAGTGTTGCCCGCTATTCTCGCCCGTTTCTGGAAGAATTGGGTCGGACGGACATCGATCCCGCGACTTTTGCTGACAAATGGCGCGCTCGCTATGCTCCGGCAATGCGCAAGGTGAACGCGGGCGAGCGACCCTTCGTCGTGCTCGACGTGCTTCATCGCGAAAACCTTGAGGGGTTGCTGCGGGAAGAAGGGATCGATCCCGAGCATCTTGGCGAAGCGGGGCTCGATCTGTGGAACCGTTCGTGGCATGCGCTTGATCCATGGCCGGACACTGTGGAAGGGATGCGTCGGCTGAAGCGCCGGTTTCCGCTCGTCACACTCTCAAACGGAAATATCGCAATGATGGTGGCGATGGCCCGCCATGCAGGATTGGCGTGGGATGCCATTCTGGGGGCGGAGTTTGCGGGGTATTATAAACTGCATCCGCGCACTTATCTGGCGACGGTCGAGGCGCTGGGGCTAGAAGCCTCGCAGGTTTGCCTGGTCGCCGCACATCATTCCGATCTTGCCGCCGCGCGCGAATGTGGCCTGCTGACAGCCTATGTAGATCGGCCTGATGAATATGGCGGAGCACCAGCGCCGGATGCCCATGCCAAACAGGATTGGGAATGGTCTGCGCGCAGCTTTACTGAACTTGCAGACCAGCTGAATTTTGCCAATGGCGATTGATGTGGCGATTGGCTGGACTGCGAATGCTGAGGAACTAAGAACCTGCCGGAACCATTGCACCTTGCCAGCGGAGGCACATTTCACGCTGTGAATCGCCGCGGGTGACGGAGGAAATTCTGATCGCAATACCTTTCCACTGGTTGTGTCGTCACTGGGCTGTGGCCGGCGCCCTTGCGACCCTCGCCTTGATTGGGGTGATCATTGCGCTGAATTGGGGGAACGAACGCTCGACCGGGCTGATCGCCAAGGCGCGTGCCGGAAAGCTGGAAAACCTGCCGGCCAGACCGGAAGATATAGAAAAGCACGGCGAACAGTCGGAAACGATCCTTGGCGCCAATGATGCGCGGATGCGCAATGAAGCTGTGCCTTTTGAAGCGCATTCGGGCATTGCGAAGCCATTCGCGCTCAAGGGCACCGCAGAGGACCGCGTCGCCGCGCTTGAGTGTCTGTCGACAGCGATAGTGTATGAAGCTGGCAACGATCGTGTGGGCGCAGCCTCCGTCGCGCAAGTCGTGCTGAACCGCGTGCGCCATGCCGCTTTTCCTACAACCGTTTGCGGGATTGTCTATCAAGGGGCGGAGCGCAAGACGGGGTGCCAGTTCACCTTTACCTGCGACGGTTCTTTGCGGCGAAGGGAGTCGAACGCGGTTTGGGCAATGGCCCGCACAGTCGCCAATGCTGCGTTGTCTGGCAAAGTGGACAAAACCGTTGGCCTTGCCACCCATTACCATACTGACTGGGTCTATCCGTATTGGAGCCCCAAGCTGCGCAAATTCGCGCGCGTGGGCACTCACCTTTTCTTTGGCTGGCCGGGGTATTGGGGTGGGCCTGCTGCGTTCCGTCAGAATTATCGTGGCAATGAAAAGATCCCGTCACGGACTGGTCTCCTCGGTTCGGAGAAGTTTGCCGGACTTTCCGACGGGATGAATCCTGATGCGCCAAAGATACTTGGCCTGCCGCAAGCGCCGGCAAAATTGCCTGCGGGAATGGGCAACGTGCCGCTCTATGGCAACAAGTTGCGGCTGGTTGGAAGCGATGGGCAGTCATTCGGGCTGTTCGCACCGCCGGGAGTGAGCGCCGCTCAGGTCGTCAATGCGGCACTGGCGCTTTGCAAGAACGGCGGTCCCTGCCGGGTTCATGCCTGGGCGAATGAGGATGATGTCCCCGGAGACTACCCGATACCGGAGGGCAGCCGTGAGTTGATGGTGTTTGAATTTGTTCGCGGCGGGGCGAACGGATCGCAGACCCTGTTCAACTGTGACCGCTTTCCGAACAGCAATCCCAAGGTTTGCCTCGATGCGCCTAAGGACGTGACCGAAGTGCTAAAGGGTGTCCGTTTCAAGGATAGCTAGCGCCCGCGGCGAACCTCATAGTCGATGCGAATGCGCACCCATTCGCCGATCTTTGGTTCACCGCCAATGCGAGGAGGGCGGACGCGGAATTGCCATGCTGCCGCCAGAACCGATCGGGCGATATTTGATCCGGCGGGATATTCATCGATCTTGATGCAGTCCTCCACGCGAAAATTAGGCGCGGTGCGACAGGCAATCAGTCCCCAACCGGGCCCGCTTGCGGTGGAGAGATAGCCCGCCAGTTCCGCATCAGTCGGCTCGCGGTACCATGATGCTGCATAGAGTGGCTCTCCATTCGGGCCAGAGCCGGAAACGCGCGGTGTGTCGGCGTAACGCGAGCCGCTATCGACCGGCCCCATCATGCCCCGGCTGAGGGCGGGTGGGGGCGACACTTGGCGTGGAACGGCTGTGATATCCGCAGAAGCCATTTCCCGGTTGGATAGCTGGATCATCGGTGCGGGCTTTTCCCGCAGGGGCACCTGAAGATTGGGCGGTGGCGGAGTATCGGGCCGGACTTTGGGCGTCTGTTGCTGCGCAAACGTGGGTTCGCGCGGGCTATCCTGTTGTTCGTTCTGCGCTTGTTGTTGCTGTTCGCTGGATACGGAACGGAAGCGAACGATCTCTGCGCCGCTGGGCTTTTCATCGCGCCCTGTAATCGATGTGCCTAGCGTAAGCACCAGCAGGATCAGCAATGCTTCCGCAAACAGAGCAAGAAGCAAGCTCCTGCCGCGTTTTTCTATGCCTCGTTCCAAGCGTTCAGCAAAGGACGGCTTTCGTGTGGCTTGGCGGGACAGGGAACCTCGGGCGCTGGGCGGACTGCGCCGCGATTAGCGCCGTTGATCCAGCGAAACAAGGTGAGTGCGACCGGTCGCTTCCAGATTCGCTTTAGCGATGGCTGCGCACCTGCAAGTGCCGCCGACGCAGGGCCAGCTGTTCGAACCGTTCTGCATCAGTAATGCGCGGCGTGCCCGTGGGCAGATGGGCGGTGATATCGCTGAACTTCACTTTCTTCAGCGTCGGGATCTTTTCGCTGTCGAACGGTCTGTCGCCAATCCCGTCAAACCGGAAGGCGACATAGCCGCGCCTCAATCCGCCGGTATCCAGCCAGTTCGGCACACCGGGATTCCGCCCGGCAAGTACGCACCAGTACGATCCGTCGGCATCAAGCTGTGCCTGATCGCCAGTAAGGCTGGACTGCATGTTCATGTATTCCAGCGAAGAGTTCCACAAATCGCGCAAATGCACTGCCTGATAGCTGCCACCCATCGGCCACCAGCGGAGCACCAGCGCCTCATCGTCGGCGATGTCGAATGTTGAGAACGTCATATACCGTTCCTTGGTACCGCCTTGGGCAAATGTGCTGGCAGGCGGGGGCAATTCGTTCACCGGGGTCTTCTTTTCTGACCCCGTTACGTTTTGATGCAGGGTGGCCCACGCCTCCACATCGTTGACCAGGCTATGGCCGACCTCGCGCAATCGCCGCGCCATTTCTTCGGGAGAAGGCGGCAGACGGCGTGCGCCTTCATAGCCGATCCGATCAATATGCACTTCGCCGGGTGCGGCAATGGTCCAGTCCGAATAGACCTGCCGGATCAGCACTCGCGCGCTGTCTGGCGGATTGTCCATCCAGTTGCGCCCGCTTTTGGTGGGAGAGATGATGATTTCATACGAGCCGTCGTCTTCAAGCTGCAGATCCTCAAACCGCAGAAACCCGGTCGAGCGGGGAAGGGAGGCAATCTCTCCGGCATAGATCTGCACGTCCAGCCGTGCTTCATTCGTTAGGTGGCCCCAAATGCGATAACTTTCGCCGCCCCGGATGCGCGTGGTGAGATAGCGTTGGTCGGGATTGTCCGCGCTGGAGAGGTGCATCGCGTCATGGACGTGGAACACGGGGAAATCGGGATCTATGATCGCGTGTACTTCCAGTGATTTTACCAGAACCGCCACCATCATCGCATAGGCGCTGACGTGATTTTGGGGCTCCGCGAAATAGTCATGCGACTGGACATAGCTGGATGCCAGCTGAAGCGATCCGCACAGGTCTGCCCATGCTGCTCCAAGTTCTTCACCACTGTTGCCAGTCATTCCCGTTTCTCCGGTATTCGCCAATGTTCATTTGGTAGCCAGGGCCGCTGCCGCTGCCATGCCGATCCGCGCCAGCCTTTCACGCGCGGTTATCAGCACCGCGCCTGGCTCATGTCGTCTCAAGCCGCTTCCCGCTTCGGATTGCGCGACAATTCCGGGAAACGATCGTGATAGAAGGCAAATCGCTGCTTCAGCTCTTCCGGGTCAACACCGAAACGAGCCGGATCGTAGCTGCGCGCACCGTGCCGGCCTGCCGAGTTGGCAGCCCACCATGTGACCATCCGCTGTGCTGCCACGTCTGACAGTTCCTCTCCCAGCCATTCATAGAGCGCGCGGATCCGGCCCATCACATCCTCGGCCATTTCATAGAAGCCGATGTCGAAGAACTTTTCCGGGTGCTGGTCGCGGAATGCCATCAGCCGCTGCAGGCAGATCACCCGCACGTGGGCAAGATGGCGGCCGATATAGGGCTCGTCCGGTTCGCTGGTCAGCGAGGTCAGGTGCGATGAGAACAGCGCCGCTTCGGAGGGGATCATGTCATCCACATTGCGATGCGTTTGGACGAACAATGCGTCGGGATAGGTTTGGCCTAGCTCGAACACGCCGTGCATGTGTGGTGGGCTGCGTACGAACCAGTTTTTCGGCCCGCACTTCCACTGCAGCATCTGGAGCACGCGCTTGTGATAGGCATAGGCGGGTGTCATGTCGCAAGAGAAGAGCCACTCGCTGTACGACGGGTTGCGGCCCCATGCCTCAAACAGTTGTGAGCGGAAATCGAGCGCCAGAACGAACACACATTCGGTAGGCCCTCTGGGATCGCTGGGCGCCTTGTCACCCGCATCAGGGAAAGCTTCCTGATTAGCCTTGTGCTGCGCGATCTGCAGATCAATTCGTGGGTCCGTATCCTCAGTGGCCTTTTCCGGCGGAGGGCTGGGGAAGTGCGCTTCCCACGCGCGCAATACTCGGCGAGCGGGGTCTTGTGCCATCATAAAGCCAAGCGCGTTGGAGCCTGAGCGACCCAGGCCAATGCCGATCACAGGCCGAATGATCTGCTCGTCTGCGATCGAGGGGTTTTCCTTCCAGCTTTGTTCAAATTTCAGGCGTTCGGAAAGCAAAGCGACCAAGCGATCATGGATCAGCTTTTCGCCAACGCGGTTAAGTGCGGATTCCTCGTTGAACGAGCGGACGAGCACGCCAAGCCCTTCCTGCCACGTGTCAGGACCGAAATCGTCGAGACCTGTGCGGCACCGGGCTTCTTCGACAAGCGCATCGACGCTCAATTTTCCCTTTGCCTGGCTGTTCATCGCAGCATCCTCCTCCACCCGGCTTTGATGCGGATCTGACAGTAACCTGTCGTAATCGGCGGTTTCCCGCCAACGGCAATGCTTTGCTTTTCGTCCGGAATGTTTGCCATCCAGTCCGGTGCCACAGACTTTTGCGCCCTGGGGTTTGTGCGCGGCATTTCCCCTTGTCAGCAAGACTTCGCGCGGGGCATCCTCAGATCAGGGAGAGACGGATGATGGAAAATCCGAATGGATGTGGAGCGGTGCATGATGCGAAATCCGGACGCACGGTCTATCTGCCAGCAGGTCCGCAAATATGAATAAGACGCGAAGTCTCAATGAAATGCTGGGCGAAATTCAGGTGCGTAGCGCGCAGTGGACACGTTTTGAGCTGAAAGGCTCGGTCGGCTTGCAGGTTTCGCGTGGCAAGCAGATCGTGGTGCATTTCATTCTGGACGGCAGCCCGATGATGAGTGCGAAAGGCCGATCAACCCTTGAGCTTCGTCCGGGTGACGTGATGATTGTGCTGGACCGGCAGCCCCACAGCATCAAGACATCCGATGGAGCAGAATTACACCCGCTTCCGGATGCAAAACACCTGTCGCTGTTCGATGATACGCGCGAAAGGGAACTGACTGGAAAAGGCATTGCAGAAGGTGGGGCGGCGCGTGCGGTCGTGCTGACGGGTACATTCCGGATGCGCTGGCCAATTGAGCTTTCGCAATGGCGCCTTCTGCCGCCAGTGTTGCATGGCAATCGCAATTTCCGCACTGATACTGCCGGTCGGGAGGCGAGCGGCATTTTCGCCGAGCTCGCTTCGCGGCCAGGCGGGCCGATCTGCGTTACGCGTTATGCGGAGTTCCTGCTTGCGCGTGAGTTACAGCAGGTGCTGGAACGCAGCCCCGGTTTGGTCCGGGCATCGGCCAACAATGACGCGCAGCTTGAGCGGGCTCTGGCGGCGATAGCGGACGATCCTGCGGCTATGTGGTCGGTTGCGACGCTGGCTCGGCATGTGGGAATGTCGCGTTCCACGTTTGCGGAAAGTTTCTTCCGCTATGCGGGCGTCACGCCGATGGCGTTGGTGTTCCAGCACCGGATGGAACTGGCTGCGCAGTATCTCAAACAGCGGTCCCTCTCGATAAAGGAGATCGCGAGCCTCAGCGGTTATGGCTCAGTTGCCTCATTCACGCGCGCATTCAGCGGGCATTTCGGCCATTCACCTGCGCTCTATCGCCGGATGACTATGCGGGAAGAAGGTAATGCTGCATGAAAGGGCCAGCTCTCAGGGCACAATCGCTTCGTAAGCGGCGATGATCTTCTGCATTGTCGGCACATAGTTGCCGCGCATGGGTGACTGCAGCTCGATCCCTGTGTTCGCCGTGGTGTTAAGACTGACGACTGCGGCGCCCAGCACAACCTGCCCCACTTCGTAAAACAGATCAGAGGCGACGGGTCGCGTAAATCCGCGGTTTTCCAGCAGATCAATCGTCGCCGTCAAGTAAGCTTTTCCGTCGAAAGTTTCGTATCCGCCTTTTGCCAGTTCGGCCAGCATCACTCGATCCTGCGTTAAGGTCCGAAAGCTGGTCTGAGCCATTTCTTCCATCACCTGCTGCCAGGTTTGATCTGTATCTGCGATAAGCGGACGCTCCAGCATCTGGCGCGTAGCGAGTTCCAGCAACTGACTGCGAGACGATACGTATCCGTACAGCGTGCCTACGCCCACTCCCAGTTTTTGAGCGAGCGCATCCATTTCAATGTCGGACAGGCCCATTTTCAGCGCGGCATCAATGATCTGGTTGAGATCAAGTCGGCGTGGGCGGCCGCGCGGACGGGCTGCTGGTGCTTGTGCCTTTGGTATATCCGGAGGCTCGTTCACTGTGCCACCAACCTTGTCAGGCGTTTATATAGCGCCTTGTGCGCCCTTTCCTTGGCTGTTTAACGTTTGAATAACGATCGGGTTCAAAATCGGGACATTCCGCCAGCGGAAGTATTCAAGATCAGATCTGGGTGATGATCCGATGGCTCAGCAGCCAGACATCGTTTATCTTGCGGAACGTGTCGTCATACAGCCCCATGGTGCGCAGAACGGGTATCTTGTCTGTATCACCGTAAAAGGTGAACACGGAGATGCCACGCAACGTGTTCTCGTCAATCGTCCAGGTGTTGGTGGAGGATATCAGATGGGCGGTGTGGGTTCCCGGCCCCGCAGTGCCGCTTTCCCGCCGTCCCACAACGCCTTTTCGGATTTCCTCATGGCCACGCACCGTGTGAGCCTGGACGCCGAGGTGGGGGATCGGGGGGAATTCAAACACCGCATCTTCGGTTATGAGGCCCAGATATTGTTCCAGCGTGCCGACATCCGTTGTGCGGGCAATCCCGGCGACCAGATGGCAGACCACGGCATAGTGTTCAGACGGCACGGGCGAAAAATCGGTCATGAAGGTAATCCTCTCAGATTTTTGACGTAATTAGTTCACCACAAAACCCCTGTAGGCATCGTGGGCGATCTGATCGCAAGTGCGCGTATCATCAGCAAAATTGATGTAACAGAGAAAAACCGGCGGCTTGCCTGCGATGTTGGCGCCCCAGTACCAGTTGGCGCCCTTGGTGTAGATGCTGGCTTGCCCGCGCGCGTTCACCTCCTGCACCCAAGCGACTTGCGCATCCTCCTCCGGTTCCATCGCCTTTAACCGCTGGTCGTCCAGATGCTGCACGGCGTCTGCAATCCAGTTCACCTGATATTCGTTAGAGACGATGACATTGGCGAGGGTAGAAGGGCTTTGCGGCCCGGCGACCATGAACAAGTTGGGAAATCCGGAAACCATGACGCCCAGATGGCTTTTCGGCCCGTCGCGCCATTCCTGCGCCAGTTCCTTCCCGCCTCGGCCGCGAATGTTGATGCGGTTCAGCGACCCGGTCAGCGCATCGTATCCGGTGGCAAAGACGATCACGTCTACGTCGTAAGAGGCATTGTCCGTCGTGATGCCGGTGGGGGTGATCCGCTCAATCGGATCGCTGTTCATATCCACCAATGAGACGTGCGGCTGGTTGAACATCTCGTAATAGCCGGTTTCAAGGATCAGTCGCTTCGTCCCATAATATTGTGTGGGAACAAGCCGGGCTGCGGTTTCCGGATCGGCCACCAGCGACTTGATCTTGTTAGCGATGAATTGATTGACGAGTGCACTGGCGCGCTCATCAACCAGCAGATCGTTGAAAGCGCGGTGCAGCGTTGTGCCCCCGTAATTCCACGCCCGCTCGAAAGTGGCGGTGCGCTCATCCTCATCGACTTCCAGCGCTGACTTGTCGCCGGTGACGATAGGGTCGTCGGTGGGGAGGGAACGCCAGGCCATCCCGGCAGGCGAGGCTATCCATTGCGATCGCAATTGCGGATAGCGCGCTTTGACGGTTTCCTGCTCCCCCTCATAGAGAGCCCTGTTCGCCGCCGGAACGACATGATGCGGGGTGCGCTGAAACACATAGAGCCGGTCCGCTTCCTGACTGATCGCGGTGGCAGCCTGCACGCCAGACGATCCGGTGCCAATCACTGCGACGCGCTTGCCCTTGAAGCTGACAGGTTCGTGCGGCCATAGGCCGGTGTGATAGAGTTCGCCCTGAAAGCCCTCCTGGCCGGGCCAAGCTGGAATGTTGGGCGTGGAGAGCGGCCCTGTCGCCATGATGAGATAGCGGGCAGTGTAGCGATCTCCCCGGTCGGTCGCGACGTGCCATTGTGCATTCACTTCGTCGTAAATCGCGGAAGTAACGCGTGTGTTTAGGCGGATATCCTTGGTCATGTCGAAGCGTTCGACCACGCGACTGATGTAGGCCAGGATTTCCGGCTGGGCGGCGAAGCGCTCGGTCCAGTTCCATTCCTGCGCAAGCTCTTCCGAAAAACTCAGCGAGTATTGCAGGCTCTCCACGTCGCAGCGCGCGCCGGGGTATCCGTTCCAATACCACACTCCGCCCGCGCCGCTGGCCGCTTCGATCACCTTAATTGAAAGGCCAAGGTCATCCCTGAAGCGATGCAGGGCGGCCAATCCGCCGAAGCCCGCGCCGACGATCAGCACATCAAGTGCTTCCTCCTCACGTGCGCGGCCATTCCGACTGGCAGGCGAGGCTTGTCCTTGGTCCGTCACGCGCGAATCTCTCCCGTTTATATGTGTTCTTGAACGCACTCCTGCGCATCGGGCGCGCATATGCAATCCCGATGCATCGCCGGCCGCTCCCTTCGGTCAGGGAGCAATTTCACAATTGCATATGTACGAATGTTCGCATGGGTGGTTAAACACGTTGCCTGAGCGATACCCGATAGGGATCGAGCTGCCGAGATATGAAAACACGAGGGAGAGGATGATGGGGATCAAGGTAGGTATCAATATTCTGGGGCTGCAATCGTTCGTTGGCGGGACGGTGCGCGATGTCCTGGATGTGGTTGTGGCGGCTGATCGCAAGGGCATCGATGTGGTGACCACCGGCGATCACCTTGGTTTCAATCGCGCGGCGCACGAATTGCGGCGTGAAACCCACGCATTTCCTTTCGTGCTGGAAGAGCCGTGGCCAGAGCCGATTGCATTCCTGTCTGCGGTCGCTGCGCTGACCACGCAGATCAGGCTTTCCACCTTCGTGCTGATCGCGCCGCTGCGCCCCACGCTGCTGTTGGCAAAGCAGCTTGCCACGCTGGACAACATTTCGAATGGCCGCGTCACCATGGGGCTGGGAGTTGGCTGGCAGGAGGAAGAATTTGCCGCAGGTGGCATGGCATTCGAGGGGCGCTTTGGTGATCTTGAGGACATGGTGACGGGAATGCGTGCTCTGTGGAGTGAGCCGCCCGCTACCGCGAAGGGTCGTCACTTCCAATTCGATGATTTCTATTCGCTACCCTTGCCCGTTCAAGGCGCCGATCTGCCGATCCTTTTTGGTTTGAAGCCCACGCCAAAGAATCTTGATCGCATGGCTCGTTTGTCTCAGGGCTGGGCGCTTAATCCGGCGGACCGTCGCGAGTTCATTCCGACCGTGCAAGAGCTGAAGCGCCTCACCGCGTCTTATGGCCGCGATCCCGATGCGCTGCAGTTCGACGTCGGGCAGGGCGTGTCGATCACGGGTGATGGTGAACTGGACAAGGACACCATCCGTGCAAGGGTGCGCAAGGATGAAAGCGACGGCGCGACATCGGTTTCGTTCCTTGTGCGCGACTTCTGCAAGACGCGGGAAGAAATTGATCCGTTTCTCGACTTCGTCGTCTCGTTGAAGGACTGATCGCGCAGTCCGCTCGCCCAATGGGTTGGCGCCAGCGGACCAGTGCCTTCTCAGGGAGATTGTGAAGCAGGCGGCAACGACCTTGCTGCCTGCGCTTCACGATCTGGCAGGGGTAATTCTAACGCTCTTTGACTGTGCTGTAGTCACCCCGATAGGCGTTCGGTAGCGGCGATACGATTTCCGGTATGGCTTGCAGCTTTTCCTGAATTTGCTCCAGCGCCCATGTTTCGTCCCCCTCGAAATCAACCGCCGCCAGCGGGGTGTCCACGAAGTTGGGGAACCAGCCGATCTCACCGCCGGAGCCGGAGAATACCCGGCCAGTGACCGGCGCGGACATGTCACTGGCTAGCCAGGCGTAAAGCGCGGCTACGCGTTCTGGCGTTGCTTTAGACTTCTTGGGATTGCCGGACAGAGGAGCTTCCTCCTTCTTCATGATCCCGCGATCGATCAGATCCTGAATCCCGGCCTCGAACGCTGGGCCGGTGGACATCTGGGTTTGCGCGCCAGGTGCCACGCAATTGACGCGGATGCCGTGCTTGGCGAGGTCATATGCAAGTTCGTAAGTCAGCGCATTGGTTGCCGCCTTGGCTGCGCCGTACCCCGTGCCACCGAATACGCCGATGATGGCGTGCGAACTGGTGTTGACGATTGTGCCATATCCTTGCTCTGCCATTTGCTTCGCCGCTGCCTGGCAAGTGTAGAATGTTCCGTGCAGGTGGACATTGATCTGATCGTGCCAGACTTCCTCGGTTACCGTCAAAATGTGCTGTCCCCGTCCGGAGATGCCTGCAACATTCATTAACACATCGATCCCGCCGAATTCCTTTACGCAAGTATTGATCAGGCGCTGGCCGACTTTCGGGTCGGCTACGGAACCGATCACGGGGATAGCCCGGCGGCCCAGCTTTTCAATTTCGGCGGCGACTTCCTCGATCATGCCGGGGACCGATCCCGTGCCATTGATCACTACGTCTGCGCCTTCTTGTGCCAGGCGCATAGCCACGGCGCGGCCGATCCCTTGGCTGGAGCCTGTTACAACGGCTCGCTTGCCGGCCATGTGCTGTGTCATTCATTTCTCCTGAGCTGCTTCCACAGAGGCGAGTGCGGGGAGTTATGCCGAGTGCGGTTTGTGCGCCGTGAAGCGGATTTATTCCGTGACGGCACTATTGATGTCGCTAAATCCGGCGTTTTCAAGGCGTCAGGCAAGTTCCCGCAGAATATCGGTGGTAAGTTACGGAGTTTCTCTGCCCATTCATCGGCTCTCTCCCTTATTGCCGCGCGGTTGTTTTTACAGGTGATCCGGGCCTTGCCGTTAGTTTGACAGTCCCTCTGGCCCTATGTCAGAGGCCCCAAATGCTGATGATCATCTATCTTGTCGCCATCACTGCGGAAGCGATGTCTGGTGCGCTTGCGGCAGGGAGGCGAGACATGGACATCTTCGGCGTGTCCGTGATCGCATTTGTGACAGCATTGGGCGGGGGTACGATGCGGGACATGGTGCTTGGGCACTTTCCCATAGGTTGGACACAGCACCCCGAATACATCTACCTGGTGATATCGGCCGGGCTGGCGACCACTGTAATTGCCAGATACCTGCATCATCTCAAACGTCTGTTTCTGGTGCTGGACGCCATGGGATTGATTGCATTCTCCCTGATCGGCTGCACGATCGCTCTGGAGATGAACTACCCTGTCGCCGTGGTTATCATGGCCGGGATGATAACGGGCATATTTGGTGGCATCCTGCGCGACGTACTGTGCAACCAGGTGCCAGTTGTGTTCCGGCGAGAACTTTACGCCAGCATATCACTGGTCGTTTGCGTCATTTTTCTGATCTTGCGCGAGATCGGTGTTTCGATCGACGCAAATACAGTGATCAGTTTTGCAATTGGCCTTGCTCTAAGACTGCTGACGATCTGGCGAGGGTGGAAATTGCCAGTCTTTTCCTACCGTCAGAAGTGGGATTAACGCTGGCCGATCCCCAGTAGGCGGACGAGATTGGTCTGGTTCAAAGCGAGGGCGCGGGCATCCAGCGCGCTCACCGGGCGGTGTAGCCAGTAACCTTGACCGTACTTGCAACCCAATCCGGCAAGCCGTTCCACATCATCTGCCGTTTCCAGGTGCTCGGCTGTGCAAGGCACGTTCATGGCCCGGCACAAATCCAGCACGCCCTTGGCCAACTGGTAGCCCTCCGCCTTGCGGGAGCCGAGCGTGAGGGTGCTATCGATCTTGATCTCGTCAAAGCGCAGGGCGCGCAGATAGGAGAGCGATGCAAAGCCCGCGCCAAAGTCATCCAGTACGACGCTGATCCCGGCGCGTTGGAGCTTTTCGCAATTCACAGCCGTGGTTTCGGTATTGGTGAGCAGGGCCGTTTCGGTGATTTCCAGTTTGAGCCGACGCGATTCCATCCCTCCTTTCTGAAGACGATTCAGTATTCCATCGACAACTTCTTCTTGGCCCAGATGAGGCGCGCTGAAGTTGAAGGACAGGCATATCCCTGGATCCCAAGTGACGGCATTGCCGATTGCCAGCTCAAACAAGTTCCAGGTCAGCGGTTCGATAACGCGTGACCTTTCGGCCAGCGGGATGAACTCTGCCGGAGAAATCCTACCAAGTTCTGGATGACGCCACCGGGCGAGTGCTTCAAGGGAGATGATCTGACCGGAATGCAGATCAAAAACAGGCTGGTATTCCAGGTGAATGGCATCGCGGCCAGCGCGGGTCAGCAACGATTTTGTGATCTGGGTTTTGCGTTTTTCCCCTTCACGCATCGCGCTGGTGTAAATAGCCACGGGACTATCCGGGGATTTTTTGGCCGCATACATCGCCACGTCGGCTTTGCCCAACAGGGACGACGATGTACGCTTGTCTCCTGCAAATGAGGATACCAGCCCACAAGCGCAGCGGACCGGGAAATCCCGTTTGCCGATCTGAATCGGCTCGCTGAGTGATTTTACGATCCTGTTGCCCAGTGCAATCGGATCAATGAGCGAGTTCCCCGCACATAGCACTGCAAACTCGTCACCGCCGAGCCGGGCGATAAGGCCGTGCTGGCCGACTGCCTTTACAAACCGTTCGGATGCCGCGCGTAGTACCTCGTCACCAACAAGGTGCCCCCATCTATCGTTGATCGCTTGGAAACGGTGGAGGTCGACCATTGCGACCACGATATTTGCCGACGCCTCACTGGCGGCATCCAGAGCATCAAGGAACGAACGCCGGTTTGCCAACCCTGTCAGCGCATCGATATAGGCCAAATCATGGGCTTGGCGTTCGCTGGCAGACAGCTGTTCAAGCGCGCCGCGCAGGTCAATTGCAATTTGCTCTCTTTCCCGCAGTTCGAGCGACACTGGGATAACGATCAGGAAAGTGGTCGCCAAATATATCTGCAGCAACAGGTATTTGCCTGGCGCGTTTTGCAGCGCATTTGCGATCGGTCCAGAGCCCCTCTCTGTGAAGATTAACGCGATATTGGCAAATACAAGTAGCGCCAAAACGACGCTGACACGGTCCAATTTGAAAGCTGCGATGATAAGCGGGAAAATTGGGATAAAGAGAAGGGGCCAGACTGATTGGGCGAATGTGCCAAGTGTAACCAGGGCGACAATCATCAGCGTAATTACCGTGACGGCCCCGCTTTTGGGTGAGGCTTCCCGCCAGTTTTCTCCCAACTTGCCAGAATATACCAGCCAGGCGATGGGGGCCACTATCAGAGTGCCTACCGACACAGCGACCGTCCATCCCACCCAAAGATTTAAGTACTGCTCCCACGTTATCGGTTGAAGTAGGGCCGGCACAGGTATCGCAAAGAGCGCGGACGCCGCGACCGTGCAACCAACGAATATCAGGAATCCGTCAACCGTCTCGGGCCAGTCCGGACGGGCGGGGGCAAAGCGGTCAAGCAGTGAGAGTGCGATAAATGCCTCGCCGACGCTCAACGCCATGATGAACATGGCAGCGGTCACATTCCAATCATTCAGGTAGAGGGCGCTAGTGCCCGCTAGCCAGCTGGAAAACATCACAGCAGGAGCGTTGACCTCACGAAACGTCGCGCGCCGCGCCAGCACCAGTCCCACAACAGGCCAAAGGATCGGAACGCCGGAAGCGCGCAGCAGCCATGCGCAACCAGCAGTGAGCACGAACGTAGTCGCCGTAAATCGAAACAGCGCGTTGAGACTGGATGATGAAAACGCCGCCGAGCCCATGTGTTGAGTTTAGGGCCTTAAGGCTAATGTTTTCCTAACAACCGTTCAAATTGCACCAATATTTGTATTGTAATGGTTACGTTTAAGTTCTGCAGTTTTCCTCTCGGCGCCTCCCGGCGAATTCGTTCGATGAATTACGTCGCCCCGATCCGTTGGCCGGTCGGACGCGCTCCCTGCAGCTAAAATCTGGGATGTCCATTGTACGCCAGTTGGCTTTCGCAAACTTCATAGTTTATCCGCCTTTTGAATGGACCTTGGTATTGAAGCCTTCTTGTTTCTGATCGCGATTGCCTTTCTCGCGGGAGGTATTGACGCGATTGCGGGGGGAGGGGGGCTGCTGACGATACCCGCTTTGATGGCGGCAGGTGTTCCTCCTGTTTCAGCGCTCGCGACCAACAAGCTGCAAAGCACGGTAGGAACGGCCTCTGCCGTCGCGGCGTTCATGCGTGCGGGGCGGGTGGACTTAAAGGCTTTCGCGCTTCCTGCTGCCGGAGCCTTCATAGGGTCTGTCCTTGGGGCGGTGACGGTCCTCCGCGTTCAGTCGGGCTTCCTGTCTGCCTTCGTGCCCGTCTTGCTGATCGCGATGGGCCTATATTTTCTGTTTGCGCCGCCGATGGGTGAGGCGGATCGGCAAGCGCGGCTAGGCCGGTGGGGCCTCACCGCCGTGGTAAGCGGGATCGGGTTCTATGACGGATTTTTCGGCCCCGGCACCGGATCGTTCCTAACAGCAGCTCTTGTGGCGCTTGGCGGTCTGGGCCTGGTCAAAGCAATCGCGAACACCAAGCTTATCAATTTTTCGACCAATATTGCGGCCCTGATCGCCATGATCCTGGGTGGTAAGGTTCTTTGGGCTCTGGGTCTCAGCATGGCCGTGGCCAATGTGGCTGGAAATCAGGTTGGCGCATGGGCCGCGCTGAGGTTTGGCGGTCGGGGCGTTCGCTTGCTTCTCGTTTTTATGTCGTTTGGGCTTACAGCGAAATTACTGACTGATCCTGACAATCCGTTGTGGAAGTTAATCGATTAGCATCAGGCGGTGCGAACTAAATTCTTGGGAAGATCCTTCGAACAATCCCGCAATAATCGCTTTTCTGGCCGACTACGTACATTGCAAAGCTTGCGATTGGTGTATCCAAATTCTAATATAGATGAACACTTGGCTAATCGATCCGTTAGACCAATGGAGGATGCTGTTATGGTGACCAGACGCGCGATTAATATCGGACTTTCCGATAAGCAGCGATCGCACATCGCCGAAGGCCTTTCTAGGCTGCTGGCGGACAGTTACACGCTCTACCTGATGACGCACAACTTCCATTGGAATGTCACGGGTCCGATGTTCAACACGCTGCACACCATGTTCATGCAGCAATACACTGAACAGTGGACTGCTTTGGACTTGATTGCGGAGCGAATTCGCGCCCTTGGTTTCCCTGCTCCCGGCACTTACAAGGAATTGGGAAAGCTAGCCACAATCAAGGAAGTGGCAGGCGTTCCTAAAGCCCTGAAGATGGTTGAACATTTGGTGGAGGCTCAGGAAGCTACCGCCCGTACAGCGCGCAGTCTTTTCCCGATACTCGAAGATGCAGGCGATGAGCCTACGGCAGACTTGCTGACCCAACGTCTTGATGTGCACGAAAAGACGGCGTGGATGCTGCGTAGCCTGCTGGAAGAATAAGCCCCTTTTTATGCTCTGACAGCCAGTTCCTGCGTGTTCATGCTTGCCTGTTGCGCCGTTGTTCGCAACGTTCACAGTGAATCAGGCCAGTAAATGAATGCGAAAGCGAAAGGGCGGAAATAATCTGCCCTGACATGGGGAGGATGGGCATGAAAACCACAATGGTTGCGCTGAAGTCAGCGCTAGGCGCGGCGCTGTTGCTGGGTCAGCTATCGCCAGTGGTGGCCAAAGAAGTGGAGAGCGTGAGCGCGCAAGGCAGCGCGCAATCCAGCCTTCCGGGTTGGGATGCATTCCTGGATGGCCTGCGTGATTTGCCCCAGCAGATGACCGCGCTGCTTCCACCAGAGTTGCGCGATGATCCGCAGGTGCAGCAGGAAATCGGACGGCTGGCGCTGGAAGCACTTGCCGCGCGTACCATTTCTGCGATCGGCGCAGACCCGGACCGACCGGTTTTCCTTCCCCACCTCAATGAAACGCTGAACATCTTTCAGCCTAATTCAGACACGATCTATCGGGGGGCGCAGGTCGCCCCCGGCGGGACTTATCGACTTCGTGGAAAGCTCGGGTCGCTTCGCATGGCCAGGCTTGCCCAAATGGCGGATTCACCGGATGATTCCGCGACTATCAGGCCGCCAGTTAATCATGATCTGAAGACTTTGAAAGTTGATGCCGACGGCCGTTACGACGTAATTATCAGTCCCACACGCCCTGAGAATTATGCCGGTGACTGGTGGCCGCTGGCGCCGGGTACGGTGAGCTTGATGGTGAGGCTGGTTTCGTCCGATTGGGCAAAGGAAGTCGATCCCACGCTGTCCATCGAAAGGCTGGACGTTCCGGCATCTCGCCCGCGCCCCCCTGCTGCGGATTTGCAGAAGCGACTGGAATCGCTTGCCCAAAGCACCTCTGCCACGGCGAAGTTCCTGCTCCCCGTTCCCGCGAAGCTGCGTGCAGATGGGTACATCAACAAGATGCAGGTGTTCGATGTGGGCACCTCACTTGGCGGGCTGGCTGGGCAATTCTATTATCAGGGCGCTTATGAGATTGCCGGCAACGAAGCGCTGATCCTCGAAGCGAAAGTTCCCTCTCAGTGCCTCTATTATTCGACGATCCTGACGAACGACATCTTTGAGACGACCGATTGGGTAAACAACCAGAGTAGCCTCAACGATGCGCAATCTATCGTCGATCCTGACGGCATACTGCGCATCGTGATTTCGGGTAAAGATCCGGGCGTACCCAACTGGCTTGATACGGCGGGCTACCCACGGGGCGTAGTTCAGGGGCGCTGGACCGAATGCAATGCACAGCCGATACCGACGCTCAAGAAAGTACGGCTAAGCGATATAAGGAAACACCTGCATCCGAAAACAGCGACTGTCACCCTTGCAGAGCGCGACCAGATCTTGCGTGATCGGCGCGCAGCATACCAGCAAAGAATTCGTTGGTGAGGGGCGCAGATATGGCTCTTTGCCGTCGGAGAGTGTGAGTAATGGGTCCGGGTGTCTCACCAAAGTGATCGCACTCGCAGCACAAATTATAAGGGCGGCAGATTGCCTCTGCCGCCCCGGCTTCCTCTCCCAGAAGCCTTATATTGTTTGCTTACAAGTTAAGGTTGTAGCACCTTGCTGCATTGAGGCTAAGCACTTTTTTCTTTTCCTCCAAAGAAAAGCCCTCAAGCGACTTATTTGCACTAGTTAAAGGATCGGGAAACAAGCAGGTTGGATGGGGAAAGTCGGACTCAAACATAACATTGTCGATGCCCAATCTTCTTGCGATATAGGCAAAATCCTGCTGTTCGAACCAGAAGCAAGCGAAGATGTTGCGCCGGAAGTATTCCAGCGGCGTCATGGAATACTTTCCATCCATATTGGCGCCGGTTTCAGAAATCTGGTATTCCAACGCTTCGAGCAGGAATGGCAGCCAGCCCACACCGCTTTCCACCGAAACGAATTTCAGCTTTGGAAAGCGTTCAAGCAACCCGCTGATGATGAGATTTCCCACGACCTGACTATTGCCGATGAACATCATGGCCGAACCCATGGCCAGCTTTTCAGCAGGGTTCATCGAAGGCCACGGTGAATTGCCGAACCAACTGGACGAACTGTCGCTGGACCCGATGTGGAAATTGATCGGCTTGCCCTTATCGCTGCACAGTTCCCAGAGCGGCGTCCAGTAATCGTCAGACAAGTCCTTCATGCCGTTAAGGTGTGGATCGGAATTAATGTTCACCCCGGTCATGCCCATGACGAAACAGCGTTCCGCCTCCGCGACGGCGGCCTTGATGTCCCACCACGGCAGCAAGGCCTGCGGAAGCAGGCGACCGCCTGATACTTCCTGCATTTCTGCCCCGGCATCATTGTAGATCTGGGTAGAGATCAGCCGCAGTTCGTCATCGACGGTGGGAGATTTGTTGCCATCGGGCGTTAATCTGCCCTGGCCACCAAACCCCAGCACATTGGGATAGAGGATCTGCGCGTAGATGCCCTGCTGATCCATGATTTCAAGCCTAGGGCCCGCTTGCGAGCAGGCGGGGTGAACCTCGTTCACGCCCCATTTGTTGAATTCAAATCCCACCGCCTTGCGGCCAGTTTCGTGGACTACGCTGGATGCGGATGACAATCCCAGCGAAATGTCGCCGTCTATCGTCCAGACGCGTTCGCCTTGCGCATTGGCTTTCTTTTGCGGCACGCGATCACGAAACTTGGCTGGCGCGCGGGAGGTCCACAAGTCCTCTGGCTCGCTCCAATGTGTATCGACATCTATTACTTTGATGGTCTGGTCGACGCCGCGTTCAACGCGGTCTTTCAGTTCGGCTTCCATGGCTAGACTCCCGATTAGTTATATGATTGTCCGGCAATTCAGATACTAAAGCAAGCATTGCCTTCTGCGCGTTTGACTTCGCCACGGGCCTCGGCATAGCTGGCGGCAACAGGCGATTGATTAAGGGAGACAAAGGGTGGCCGGACGGCTTGAGGGACGGCGTATCGTCATCACGGGCGCTGCACGCGGCATGGGGATGGTCGCGGCCGAGGTGTTTGCGGCCGAAGGGGCAAAACTGGCGATCTGCGACAAGGATGAAGCTGCGGTCAAGGCAGTTGCTGAAAGGCTGGGCTGCTATGGCGCGGGGTGCGACGTCAGCAGCGAGACTGAAGTCGCGCACTTTGCTGCCGATGCGGAGCACGCGATGGGCGGCGTTGACGGGCTAGTGAATTCAGCTGCCATTTTTCTGATGAAGCCGCTGATGCAGACCGATCTGGCCGAATGGCAGCGAGTGCTGGACATCAACCTCACCGGCACGATGTTGATGTGCAAGATACTGGCCCCGGCGATGCAGCGCGCTGGCGGCGGCACCATGGTGAACATATCGTCGGTTGGCGGTCTGAGGCCTTCCGTTTCGTCGGGCGCTTACTGCGTGTCGAAAGCAGGCGTCATCATGCTCAGCAACTCGCTGGCCGCGGAACTTGGCCCAGAGATCCGGGTCAACACGGTATGCCCCGGCACAGTGCCCACGGATATGATCACCGACCTGCTGGGCACCGAGGGTACGCGCGACAGGTTGATGGACACGCCCGCTCTCAAGCGGCTGGGTGACCCGGATGATATCGTCAAGGCTATCCTGTTCCTCACGCTCGATGAATCTTCCTACATCACTGGCGACACGATGACAGTCGATGGCGGCTGGTCTTATCGCTGAGTTTGCTCCGCAATCCCTTTTGAAAGGTATTTAAGATGCCAGCGCTTTTTCTTCATGGCGTTCCTGCCACGTCGCGACTTTGGCAACCGATCCTCTCCCGTATTGATCGGGATGACGAAGTTCTGGCTCCCGATCTGCCCGGTTTCGCTGCTGAGCCGCCGGAAGGTTGGGTTCCCGTAAAGGAAAGCTATGTGAACTGGGCCATTGGCCTGCTGGAAGAGCTGCACGCGCGTGGCGGTCCGGTCGATCTGGTAGGGCATGACTGGGGCTGCTTGATCGCCCTGCGCGCGGCTTCGCTGCGGCCGGAGCTGCTGCGCACGCTGGCGGTGGGAAATGCTCCGATCGATCCGCATTGGCCCATCCACAATTTGTGGACCGAATACATGAAGCCGGGGCTGGGTGAACAGATTTCGGATGCCCTGGCAGCCAACAACATAATGAAGCC
>JAZQRJ010000068.1:0-27125 GCA_045629505.1 Novosphingobium sp. | reverse complement strand
CACGCGGGTTTCGAACTGCAAACCAGCCCGCCGTGATTGTGGACATGTCGGTTCAGACCCGCTCGAAGGAGCAATTGGAACTTCTGGACGAGAATGGCGTTGAGGTGCCTGTTCAGGGGCTCGATATTGCCGTCCGGGCATTTGCTCACCTGCAGAAATGGTCTGAACTGCTGGCCAAGCCTCCGGTGTCACGAACATTGCCGCAGGGCGTAGCGGCACGTCCCGCAGGTGAGCGCGAGACCCTGGCTTATTTGTCCCGGTGCGGTGTGCCAGTCATTCCTGCGGAATTGGCCGCCAATGCGGACGAAGCCGAGCGCATCGCCAATAGTCTTGGCGGAAGTTTGGCGTTCAAGATTGCCTCGCCGAATATTGCGCACAAGACTGAAGCAGGCGGGGTGCGGCTGAACGTAGCTCCCACTGATGCTCGCGCAACTTTCGCGGATATTTGCGAGGCGGCCAAGGCGTACAAACCTGATGCGCTGATTGAGGGCGTACTGGTCGCGCCCATGCGCAGTGGCGGTGCGGAACTTATCGTCGGTGTCGTCAACGATCCGGAATGGGGGCTGGCAATCACAGTAGGTTCCGGCGGCATCTTGACTGAAATCCTTGCAGACAGTGTGACCCGGCTATTGCCCATTGATGAGGAGGAGGCACGTGAGATGCTGCTTTCGCTCAAAGGCGCGAAATTGCTGCAGGGGTTCCGAGGTGCGCCTCCGGCCGATGTCGAAGCGTTGGCAAGAACAATCGTTGCAATTGGTGATGCCGCTGCGGCACTGGGATCGTCGCTTGCGGCATTTGAGGTTAATCCGCTGCGGGTGCACGGCGAACAGATCGAGGCGCTGGATGCTCTCGCCATCTATGCCGATTAGCTCTCGAACCTGAACCCCGCCGGATAAACAGTCCGGCTCGCTGCGATAATTGCGGAACCTTTTGTCAACGCTCCCGTTTCTTTGCCATATTTACCAAGGAGAGCGCAGGTGACACTTATTCTCGTACTTATCGTTGGCGGCGTCATTGGATGGCTGGCTAGTATCCTGATGCGGACCGATGCTCAGCAGGGAATTCTGCTCAACGTTGTAGTTGGTATTGTGGGGGCATTTATTGCTGGTGCCTTGATTACGCCACTGATTGGCGGAGCGCCGATTACCAGTGGATCGTTTGATGTACTTTCGCTGTTTGCATCGTTCCTCGGTGCTGTAGTCCTTCTCGCAATCGTAAATCTGTTTCGTCGCGGTTCGATTCGCTAAGTTGCTTAGTGAGAATGCCGTTGGACTAAACCCCAGATTCGGGAAGAGGATGAATTAATGATCAAGACGAACACTTCGAAGGCTGCGCTAATAGCCATCGCCGCCGCTTCTTTGGGACTGTCCGCCTGCAACAATGCAGCAGAAGAAGCAGCCCACGAACAGGCGGATGCGATTGAGGCCGCGGCTGATGCCACCGCGGAGGCGATAGATGCTCAGGCTGATACGATGCCAGCCGGCGCTGCCAAGGAGGCGGTGGAACAGCAAGCAGAGGCCGTTCAGGCTTCAGGAGAAGCCAAGGCGGAAGCTGTTGAGCCATAAAAATTTCTGCTGTGCTACGTACTCGTAGTTCGGCAAGAAACTGCTAGAAGGATGGCGGCGGTTCGGCCGCCATTCTTTTATGGGCGGATGGCGCTGCTTAACACGAGCGGTTGCTTTCCGCCGAAAACATAAGTTCACGCGCGCTGACACCAGCGCAGCGTGTGTTGGCCCGGTACGGATTTCGCCGTCACCGGGCACTCTGGTGAGCAAATAACAGGACAAAGATTATGAGCATTTCACTTTTGCCACTGCCCTACGCCCAGGATGCCCTTCAGCCGCTTATTTCCAAGCAAACGCTGGAGTTTCACCACGGCAAGCATCATCAGACCTATGTCGACAAGACAAATGCGGCGATCGAGGGCACCGACCTGGCCGATGCTTCGCTTGAGGAAATCGTGAAGGCAGCCAAGGAGAAGGGCAGCGCCGGCCTCTTCAACAATTCCGCTCAGGTTTATAATCATGGCTTCTACTGGCACAGCCTGTCCCCGGAAAAGACCGCGCCGAGTGCTGCGCTTGAAGCCGCGATCAATGAAGCCTTTGGATCGATTGACGCACTCCAGACCGCTCTGAAGGATGAAGCGGTGAACCACTTTGCTTCGGGCTGGGCATGGCTGGTTGCGGAAGGTGGCAAGCTTAAGGTTATCTCTACGCACGATGCTGAAACGGCGCTGACGCAGAACGTCAATCCGCTGCTCACCATCGACGTTTGGGAGCATGCTTATTACCTTGATTCGCAGAACCGCCGGCCTGACTATGTCGGCGGCGTTTTGGAAAACCTTATCAACTGGCAGTTTGCTTCCGAAAACTTTGATCGCGGTACAGCCTGGATTTATCCCGCCTGATCTTTCGAGAACTTCGCCCCCGGCCAGCTCGGCTGGGGGCATTTACAGTTCAGGATCTACCGGCGCGTCCACATCCAGCAATCGTACAAGATCTGCGCGGGCTCGCGCGACGCGGCTCTTGACCGTACCTACGGCACAACCGCAGATTGCTGCCGCTTCTTCGTAAGTAAAGCCGCTTGCTCCAACCAGAAGAATAGCCTCCCTACGCTCTGAAGGCAGGCGGTTCAGAGCCTTTTGCATATCAGCCAAATGCAGAGTATCTTCCTGATCGGCTTCCATCACGAGCAGTCTTTCATGGACTTCGTCATCCATGTCGGTGAGGCGCCGATTGCGCCGAAGCTCGCTCAGATAGTGGTTGCGCAAAATGGTGAAAGTCCATGCGCGCAAGTTTGTGCCCGCTTCAAACCGATCGCGAGCATTCCACGCCTTGATCGCAGTTTCTTGAACGAGATCGTCTGCATAGTCGGAGCGGCCGCAGAGGCCTCGGGCAAAAGCGCGAAGATGGGGTAAAACGCGGACCAGCTCGGTCTTGAATGCTTCGTCGTTGAGGAAAACTTGGTGAGGGTCAGCCATCCTTGCCGCCGTCCAGCTTCTTAAGCAAATCTTCGAAGCTGTCAGGCAATGGCTCGTCGACGACGGAGTCATAAAGTTTTTTCAGGCCGACGGTCCAGCCGGGCGCACGACCGGGGCGGCGCTCCGCCGGCTTGCCGAACGTATCGTTCGCAGCCTTTTTACCGTTAGCCTCGTTCAACTTGTGCTCCCTGTCCTCGACGGACAATGAATATGACAACTTACGCGGTCAAGGTCTTCGTGGGTAAGGATTCACAAGGTGGAACAATTCATTGCAGATTTGGTTCCATTACGGATAAGGCCGCGCTGGGTTGGGGATCGATTGATCGCTTGCCTGTCATAAATTGGATGAGGGCGGATGGACAGGGCTCTGGTCGCCAGAGTTAAGAAGCAGGCATGGTTTCACAGATACCCCCGCGGATGGCCCTTCCTGCTGTTCGTGCTGGCGAGTCTGGGAACTATTGTCGGCGTCATGGCGCTCGAGCGGGCGGACCAACAGCGACGTGAGGTCGAACTCGACCGTAACATGACTGAAATCGCCTCTGGCATTCAGCGCCGGGCTGCGGAGAGCGTGACTTTGCTGAGGGCAGCGTCCGTGCTGTTTGAGACACAGGATGATGTGTCGGTGGAGCAGTTCACTGATTTTGCAGCAGGTGTTCAGAGCAATCGGCAAGCCCACGGCGGATCGGGAGTGGGGATGGGCTGGGCAAGGCTCATCAAGACTTCCGATTTGGCGCAGTTCGAGGCAATGACGCGTGAACGCCTTCACTCGGACTATACCGTATTTCCCCAGCCGGGACCGGATGTATCGGTGGCTGTGCCCGTTGTTCAATTGGTCCCCCCAACGGCGAGCAACCGCAGTGTGATCGGGTTCGACATGTATTCCGAGGCCGTGCGGCGCCAAGCCATCGACAGGTCGATAAGGCTGGCATCGCCAGTGGCTTCGGGCAAGTTGCGGCTCCTGCAGGGTTCACGGAACGGCAGCTCTGCAGGATTCATCATCTATATGCCGGTCTTTAGACAGCAAGATGGCAGAAAGACTGTAATAGGCTTCGTCTATAGCCCCTTCTACGCGTCCGAGTTTCTTGGTTCAGCGGCGGGCCTTTATCGTGATCGAGATATCGACATCGCGATCTATGATGGGAGCCCCGTTCCGGATAACCTCCTGACCTTGCGTCAGGCAGAGGGTGACGCGGGTATCGCCTTGAGTCGCAAGACCAACGTAGCGAACCGTACGTGGACGCTTATTGTTACTGACAAGAAATCCTCGCTCCTCACGCCGCTATCCATCCTTACCGTCGTCTTTGGCATCCTTGCGGCGTTGCTGATCATGGCAATTGGCTGGCTGATAACGAGCCGGGCGGCGGAAGACCGCGAGGTGATTGAATGGCTCCAGCGGCAGTCGGCCATTCGTGACTCTCTGACCAGAGAGCTTAATCATCGGGTGAAAAACACATTGGCTAATGTGCTTTCGATCGCGGCGCTTACGCGCAGGCGCTCGCGTGACATTGACGAATTTAACGAAAGCTTCACTGATCGCATCCGGGCGCTCTCGGCCACACATGATCTTCTGGGACAGGCGGATTGGAGTCACGCCGAACTGGGCGAAATCGTGCGAAGCGAACTGGCCCCTTATTTAAGGGGCGATGTCTCACACGCCTACATCTCCGGACCCGAAATCTCGCTTGCGCCGAACGATGCCATGTCACTGGGCCTGGCGCTGCATGAGTTGGCGACGAATGCGGCCAAGTATGGCGCATTCTCTACGCCAGAAGGACGTGTATACGTTACCTGGAAGATGTTAGGCGCTGACCGCGCGGAACTGCTTTGGCGTGAAGAGGGCGGACCTGACGTAAAAGAGCCTCAAAGGCGCGGGTTGGGCCGCGATCTTATCGAAAAGGTTGTCGCCCACGAACTTGGCGCACAGGTGAATTTGCAGTTCCTGCCCGCGGGAGTGCGTTGCACATTGCAAATACCCGTTCGCAAGAACACTGAGTTCAAGCTACGAAATAATCCGCGTTCGAATTGATCAGTCGCTGGGCCGCAGCCGCTCAAGGCGGCTAAGCAAGCCGATCAGTTGATCGGCTTGCTGGATCCGAAAAATAGCGCTTGGCCAATAGCAGCTTTCACGGTTTCCTCGCGGAACGGTTTGGTCACCAGATAGGTCGGCTCCGGCCTGTCACCCGTCAGCAGTCGCTCTGGATAAGCCGTGATAAAGATCACGGGCACGTCCCCGATCTTCAGCAGGTCTTCGACTGCGTCGATGCCTGAACTTCCATCGGCAAGCTGAATGTCTGCCAGAATTAGGCCTGCGGGTTGCTCCCGAAACCGCTCAAGAGCCTGGCGGTGAGTTGCTGCCGTGCCACAGACCCTGTGTCCCAAGTCAGTAACAAGGCCTTCCAACTGCATTGAGATCAGGGGCTCGTCCTCGATGATCAGAACGTCGACGCAAGTTCCACCCTCTATCTCGCGAATCGCTTGATCAACGAGAGCATCGATTTCCGACGGCAGGAGATTGAGAATATGGCCGGCTTCCTCGTGCGAGAATTCTTCAACTGTCGTAAGCAACAGGGCTTGGCGATGGGCAGGCGTAATCGACGCCAGCTTTTCTTGAGCAGCCTCTTCCTGTGTCCCGCCAAAGTTTTGGAATGCGGGCTCATCAATGTGGCCCGTCGTCCAGATTCGGGTGAAAGCGGCGTAAAGCTGAGGCCGACCTTGAGCTATCTCATCGCGCAGTTCGTCATCCAAAAGGGCCGCTTCCAAAGTAGCACGTACGAAAGCATCGCCGGAGGTTTGCGATCCGGTCAACGCACGAGCGTAACGGCGCAGGTATGGAAGGTTTGCGCCAATCTGATCGGAAATTGCCATAATTACCTCATCGCCGGGGCATGGGAGCGATAACGCTCTCTTCCCGCTGTTTGTATTTGAACTAGCCGTTAAACGCAGACAGGGAAAGCCATCGCGTGATTGACGCTCCCAAGCGGGTCGATGGTGGTAGCTCGCTGACCGGAAGTCAAACCTCAGACCGCCATTGCATGTTTTTTCGCGAAGCCGGAAACTTTTTTGGGTGGTTGATGGTTACTCGGATATCACCACTGGACCTTCCACCCAACCCCCCGCAACCGGTGGTGACACGATCCCGAGGCCTCCGTCTCCCCCCTGAGGACGGAGGCCTCATCCGTTATATGGGGCAAGACAGTTAAACGGGCATTTCAGCATATTACCGCTATTGGGGAACTGTTTCCTGCTTGAGGGCGTTATTGTGGCAGTTGGAAGTTTCATGGAGGGTATTGATGTCTCAGCAAGCAGCGATTGAGCGCCATGGTGAGGATCCGGATCAAGCTTCTGTATCAAGCGAGCATTCCCCCCTTAGCGATGCCGAATTCAAGGCTGCACTGGCTGAAGTAGCGCCGCATTTGCGTGCGTTTGCTCGAGGCTTATGTGGTGATCGTGACCGTGCTGATGATTTGGCTCAAGAGGCGATGATGCGCGCTTGGGCTGCGCGTGAGCGTTACGCCGCGGGTACCAATTTCAAAGCTTGGACTTTCACTATCCTGCGGAATAATTTCTACAGTGAAGCGCGGCGCGCTCGTTTCCATGGCGAGTATGACGAACTGGTGGCGGAGCGCGTTTTGATGGCGCCTGCAAATCAGGATAAGTGCTTGGAATTGCGAGACGTACTTCGCGCCTTGGAAGTTATTCCTGATAACTATCGCGAAGCCCTGATTCTGGTCGCAGCCGGCAATCTTTCCTATGAGGAAATTGCAGACATCTGCGGTATTGCGCTCGGTACGGTGAAAAGCCGTATTTGCCGGGCGCGAGCAATGCTCAGCAATATTGTTGAGCAAGGGCAATTGCCCGACCACCGGCACAATTTTGTACTTAAGGGCGAAGCTATTGATGCATTCTTCCTTGAGCTGCAGAAGATCAATCATGCCCGTTGCGTCAACGCAATTGCTGCCTGACGGAGTAAAGTACTTGCCCGTCAGCCCGTTTGGTGGATCCACCCCGAAAGTTTTGATTGTAGAAGATGAAGCGCTAGTGGCGCTTCAGCTTGAGGATATGATTGAGGGGCAGGGGTATAAAGTGGTCGCAATCATACCCGATAGGGCTTCGCTCGACCGGATTGATGACGTGCCTGACGTTGCACTGGTCGATCTGAATTTGCGCGATGGTCTGACAGGCCCGGATATTGCTCACGCGCTAGCGAGCTGTGGCTGCAAGGTTGTCTATGTCACGGCCAACCCGGGCGATGTGATTGACCCTGCGAAAACGGCCATAGGCATAGTCCAAAAGCCTTTTTCACCAGATGCCATCTTGAATGCGGTAAATTATGCCTTGTCTGGCGATGACATGGCGCTGCGTCCTGTAGGTCTCGATCTACTGTACCATTGATGATGAATGCGGGGATGCGGGGCAGCGACAATCGCTGCCCTCATCATCTCCTTGCATCTAGGTCGCCGTCGGACGGGCATTGCCTTTTTTATCAGTGGTTTAAGCTCAGTCACTCCGGTTGCTCGATGCAGGTCGCAAACGGTCGGCATAGTGAAACTGGCAGATTTGCCCGGCCCTGATTGATCTGTAATCTTCCGTCACCGGCTCATTGCTGTCATCGGGATCGTGGCAAGTACGTTTAGCCCATCTCGACGCCAGTCATATTCCAGCCATCCGCCCAACTGACGCACGATGCTCATCTCGATCAGCTTTGCCCCAAAACCTTCATCGCTTGATGGAATTACGGGAGGGCCGCCGTGTTCGCGCCAGCATACCTCGATATTTTGTCCTTCTTCCACCGTAAGTTCGACCCGCCCATCAGGGACGGATAATGCGCCATATTTCGCCGCATTTGTAGCAAGTTCGTGAACAAACAACGCCAGAGGGGTTGCAGACCGATCATCAATCTCGATGGACGGTCCCGTTACGCTGACACGATCCTCTTCGCCATTTTGATAT
This sequence comes from Novosphingobium sp., assembly GCA_045629505.1. GTDB lineage: Bacteria > Pseudomonadota > Alphaproteobacteria > Sphingomonadales > Sphingomonadaceae > Novosphingobium. Next base: position 19,195 of record JAZQRJ010000068.1, on the reverse strand, counting down.
GGTAGAAGGATGACGCGCAGCATGCCCACCAGGTCTGAATGCTGGGCATCACCATGGATCGTACCTCGCACGAAATCATGCGCGCGCCCTAAAGCCAGTATTCTCTGTTGCAGTTCGGCCCCAGCTATCGCGAATTCAGGGTGGTCGCGCGTCGTGAGTGAGACGAGGCCGCCAATTACCGCAAAGATGTTCTTTATGCGGTGGTTGAGCTCGCGGGAGAGGATTTGCAGGAGATCCGCTGCCCGTTTGCTTTCATCAATGTCAGTGCAGGTGCCAAACCAGCGAGTGATACGTCCCCGTCGATTGGTGATTGGCACGCCTCGAGCAAGCATCCAGCGATATTCGCCTGCCGCGTTGCGTAGGCGATATTCTATCTCGTAGGGTTGGCCGGTTGAAACTGCCTTCAACCAATCTGCGTAGGCCATTGGTCTGTCATCGTCATGCAGAATATCAAGCCAACCAGTACCGTAAGTCTTTTCGGGCGGAAGACCGCAATATTCGCACCATCCCCGATTGAAATAATCCATCATTCCGGCTGCATTGGTGGACCACATGAGTTGCGGCATTGAGTCGGCAAGCAGTTGAAATCGGCGATCCCTTTCCAGGATTGCCTTGCGCCGCGCATGGTCGCGAGCGGTCTTTTCCTTTTCGCTGCGGCTTAACTCAATCAGCGCCATGGCAGCACTAGCTAGAATGGTGAGACTTTCTCGGTGATCTGCCGACAACGACGTGCGGGGCTCTTTATCCAACACGCAAAAGCTGCCGAGCGACTGGCCTTCGGGGGACCGTAGCGGGACCCCCGCATAAAACCGGACTGCGCTATCGCCGATGGTCAACGGATTACCGAAGCTACGGGGATCCAATGCGGTATCCGGTATTACCAGAATCTCCGGCTCGTACATTGCATGGGCCGAAAATGAGAGTTCTCGCGGAATCTCAGTTAGGGCGATGTTGTGCCGCCCAATGAGGCGCTCAGAGTTTTTCTCCACTATCCCGATCAAAGCGGCAGGGGATTCGCAAATCTTTGCAGCCGTTGTAGAGAGCTGGTCTAATTGTGCGGAAAGCCCCGCACGATCAACCGGATAGGTCTGGAGTATCGCCAGCCTTTTCCTCTCCCGATCCTGTCCCTGATCCAAGTTCTAATCCGTATTGGAGGCATGGTTTTGTGTAACTCTAACTGTGAAATCACACCGCGCCAACCGCATGTTCGCCAGCTTCACCTGGGCGTATATTACGACCGGACAATAGTTTCAGTTTTCCGGCGAGAGACATGTCAGATTTCCAGACTTCTGAATCGTCGATTTCAAACCGCAGCATGATGACGTTGGGATCGTTCCGGCCATTGGGGAACCAAGCTTCCACCGGATTGCTCCAATGCTTTTCTCTTCGCGCAGGGTCCGTCTCCTCCACCAGTGTTCCGGAGATGCAAGCAAAGATGTCGTGGCCTTTGGTCGCCACTTGCCCCATCGCTTTGCCCCCCGCAGCAATGCGGTTGTCGCGGGTTGTGAAGAACCAGATGGTGTGCTGCGCCTCCTCGTCCAACAAGGCGGTCATCGGCTCTGAATGCTCATTTGAGCCTTGCAGTCTCATCATGATGTAGGGGCTATGATGGAAGGCCTTCCAGAAATCGGTTTGAAGCTCATGATCCATTTAATTGTCCTTCATTTGCGTCGGAACAGGGGGTTCAATCTCGATCATCGCCGGGCTTTTGCTCTTCCGCGATCTCCAGTTCTTTAGGCTTTCTCTCTTCGAAGGTTCGAGCAGCCTCCTTTTCCTCAGCGGAGGAGAGCCCCGCGGCGGCTTCAGGAAACATCTCTTCCTCCTCTTCATCGATGTGATGAATGTATCGATGCTGCAGCCCACCGAATTTGTCTTCCCAGTCCGACGTATTCATGTCGGCCTCCATTAGCTCGCCCAGAAGGTCGTCGATTTCCTTGTGTTCAGCAACAGAATGGCGTGCCGAATCCCGCAGATCGGGATCTTTCAGCATGGTGGAATACAGCGCCTCTTCTTCGGCAGCGGCATGGGCCTGCAATTCTGTCCGCAAGTCTTCAAACAATTCACGGCGCTTGGAATTATCGCCATTTGTTTTTTGGAGTTTGTCGAACAATGCCCTGTGTTTATCATGATCGTTTTTCAAATCTTGATAGATTTTTGCTTCAACCATCATTCGGTCTCCTTCGCGCGGGTCAACGGATGGAAAGCAAATATTGTTCCCTTAATGAGTGGGAATGAAGTGCGGTTCAGAGCCCGTACGATCTGTTCGGTAGGGAACCTTTGGTGGGGGCCTTTGTTCGACTAGGGGCACGCAAAACAGGACCGGAGTGCCTCATGCTCGAGGGAAGCAATCTGCTTTCGCAATTACGCGGCAACGATCTCGCAATTCTGGCTGACATTGCCAGCGAAACCTACTTTCGGGCGGGCGATACGTTTTATGAACCTGGCGACTGGGTTGATCACTGCTATTTCCCCTCCGGAGGCGCCATTGGTTCTTATTTGGTCCCCGGCGCCAAGGGTGAAGCGGTGGAAATCGTGATGATCGGCCGGGAAGGGGCGATTGGCGGGATCGTCAGCAATGGGCAGCTGCCTAGCTATGCAAGGGCAGTCGTTATGCACGAAGGGCACTTCTACAAAATCCCCATAGACAAGCTGGAAGAGGCCAAGCGCCAGTCGGCAGGCATCAGGCATCTTTTCGATCGCTACGCCGATTGCTTGATGGCCCAGGTTTTCCAATCGATAGCCTGCAACGCCACTCATACCATTGAGCAACGCGCCGCCAAATGGCTGGTCGCCGCAATCGATCAGGCCGGGCAATTCAATATCACCATGACGCAAGAGCAGCTTGCGTCCATGATGGGAATTGGTCGTTCGTACGCAAGTCGGGTGATTCAGCGCTTCAAACGTGATGGGCTCTTGAATACGCGTCGCGGAGGATTCAAAGTTCTGGATCGCGGGGGACTTGCGGATAGGTCGTGCAATTGCGACGCCCTCGTGCGAGATCATTTTGGTAAAGTGCTGGGCGGGGTCTATCCCGATGGATAGAGCCCCTCCTGATTCTGCCTTGAATAACGATCAGCTTCTCAACTCCCGTGATGGCTCGAAACCGCCATGGCGCCAACAGTGCTTGACCCTTGGAGGGAATCCACCTACAGGCGCTCATCCCTCTGGTCAGGTCAGTTGGCCACCAGCGGTTTTTTGACGAACTGAACATTGGCGCGGTGCGCAGGCAGATCTTGTCTGTATTTCGCGGCAAAGTAATCCGGTGACAGTGCCGGGTGGAGCGTTTCAGGTTCGCGATGCGTCCCGCTTTGCGAGGATTTCCTATTGTGGAAACCCGGCGGTCGTGCGTGTTCCCGGATATTCCAGCCGTTTCTGGACATCGAAACATTAGCGGATTTTTCGCCTGTTTGCGCGTGCGCCAGCGGTGATTTCCTTGCCCCTTCGGGCACAGGTATCTGCGTGAACGGATTTAGTCCGGGTTTTTGATCCGGGGAACACGAAGGTAGAGCTAGATAATGCCGACGATCAACCAGTTGATCCGCAAGGGTCGTGAACCGCAGAAGGCCAAGAGCAAGGTGCCGGCCATGGAGCAGAACCCGCAGAAGCGCGGTGTCTGCACTCGCGTTTATACCACGACGCCGAAGAAGCCGAACTCGGCGCTTCGCAAGGTGGCCAAGGTTCGTCTGACCAATCAGCGCGAAGTCATTACCTATATTCCTGGTGAGGGCCACAACCTGCAGGAGCACTCTGTGGTGCTGATCCGCGGCGGCCGTGTTCGCGATCTTCCGGGCGTTCGCTATCACATCCTGCGCGGCGTGCTTGATACGCAAGGCGTTAAGGATCGTAAGCAGGGCCGTTCGAAGTACGGCGCCAAGCGGCCGAAGTGATTGAGGTAGCCGTCGCCCCTGTGTCGATGGCATCCCGTCGCAATCAAAGTTTCAGCTCCAGAGGAGTTTAGCAAATGTCACGTCGTCGTCGTCCCGAAAAGCGCGAAATTCTGCCTGATCCAAAGTTCAAGGATGAGGTGCTTTCGAAGTTCATGAACAATCTGATGTATGATGGTAAGAAGTCCATCGCTGAACGCATCGTTTATGGTGCGCTTGAAACCGTCGAGGCCCGCGCAAAGGGTGATCCGGTGCAGGTGTTCCATGATGCGCTGACCAACATCAAGCCGCAGGTCGAAGTTCGCTCACGCCGCGTTGGGGGTGCGACTTATCAGGTTCCTGTAGAAGTTCGTCCCGAGCGTGCTCAGGCTCTGGCAATTCGCTGGCTCATTACCGCTGCTCGCAATCGTCCGGAAACGACGATGGCTGCGCGCCTTTCTGGCGAGCTGATGGATGCTGCCAACAATCGTGGCAACGCCGTTAAGAAGCGCGAAGATACGCACCGTATGGCTGACGCCAACCGCGCCTTCTCGCACTATCGCTGGTAAGGAGTGACGTTGTCCGCGCCGGTGCGGGCATGCAGGTGTCACAATTTTAACCTCAAGGGAGGGGGCAACCCTTCCTGTAAATGCCTCTAAGGAATGAACCATGGCACGCAGCCATCCGATAGATCGCTACCGCAATTTCGGCATTATGGCGCACATCGACGCCGGCAAGACCACGACGACCGAGCGGATTCTCTACTACACCGGCAAGTCGTACAAGATCGGTGAAGTGCACGACGGTGCTGCGACCATGGACTGGATGGAGCAGGAGCAGGAGCGTGGTATCACGATCACTTCCGCTGCGACCACCTGCTTTTGGCAGGCTGACGAAGGCAAGGGCCCTGAGCACCGCCTGAACATCATCGATACGCCGGGACACGTTGACTTCACTATTGAAGTTGAGCGTTCGCTGCGCGTGCTTGACGGTGCTGTGGCTGCGTTTGACGGCGTTGCTGGCGTTGAGCCGCAATCCGAAACGGTGTGGCGTCAGGCTGAAAAGTATGGCGTTCCTCGCATGTGCTACGTCAACAAGCTCGATCGCACCGGCGCCGACTTCTACTACTGCGTGCAGACAATCATTGATCGTCTCGGCGCGGTTCCGGCAGTGCTCTATCTGCCAATCGGTGCGGAAGGCGATTTCAAAGGCCTGGTCGATCTGGTGAACAACCGGGCGATCATCTGGAAGGACGAAAGCCTGGGCGCTGAATTCTTCTATGAAGAAATTCCTGCTGATCTGGCGGACAAGGCTGCCGAATATCGCGAAAAGCTGCTTGAACTCGCCGTCGAACAGGACGACGACGTGATGGAAGCTTATCTCGACGGCAACGAACCGGATGTCGCAACGCTTAAGGCGTTGATCCGGAAGGGTACGCTGGCGCAGTCGTTCGTTCCCGTGCTGTGCGGTTCTTCCTTTAAGAACAAGGGTGTGCAGACTCTTCTTGACGCAGTTGTCGATTACCTGCCGAGCCCGGTTGATGTTCCGGCGATTAAGGGCGTTCTGCCCGACAGCGATCAGGAAGACAGTCGTCCGTCCAGCGACGAAGCGCCGTTCTCGGCGCTGGCGTTCAAGATCATGAACGACCCGTTCGTCGGTACGCTGACGTTCTGCCGCATCTATTCTGGCGCGCTTTCGAAGGGCCAGGTCCTGAACTCCGTGAAGGACAAGAAGGAAAAGATCGGCCGTATGCTGCTGATGCACTCGAATAACCGCGAGGACATCGAAGAAGCATTCGCGGGTGACATCGTCGCTATCGCGGGCCTCAAGGAAACGACAACTGGTGATACGCTGTGCGCCACCAGCGCTCCGATCATTCTGGAGCGTATGGAGTTCCCTGAGCCGGTTATCGAGCTTTCGGTGGAACCGAAGACCAAGGCCGACCAGGAAAAGATGGGCATCGCGCTCAACCGTCTGGCTGCAGAGGATCCCTCATTCCGCGTTTCGACCGATCACGAGTCGGGCCAGACGATCATCAAGGGCATGGGCGAGCTTCACCTCGACATTCTCGTCGATCGCATGCGGCGTGAATTCAAGGTGGAAGCAAACGTCGGTGCACCGCAGGTGGCCTATCGCGAGAGCCTCGCGAAGGAAGTGGAAATCGACTACACCCACAAGAAGCAATCCGGTGGTACGGGCCAGTTTGGCCGTGCGAAGGTACTTGTTTCACCGGGTGAACGCGGTCAGGGCATTGTCTTTGAAGAATCGATCAAGGGCGGTAATATTCCTCGTGAATATATTCCGGCGATCGAAAAGGGCATGCGTGAACAGGCTGCCAGTGGCTTCCTGATCGGCTTCCCGATCATCGATTTCACGATCAAGCTTATCGATGGTGCCTACCACGACGTCGACTCGAGCGCGATCGCGTTCGAAATCACTGGGCGTGGCGCAATGCGTGAAGCGGCTCAAAAGGCTGGCATCAAGCTGCTTGAACCCATCATGACGGTTGAGGTGGTGACCCCGGACGAGTTTATGGGTGACGTTATTGGTGACCTTAACTCTCGGCGCGGACAGATTCAGGGCACCGACTCGCGCGGCAACGCCCAGGTCGTCAACGCCCATGTGCCGCTTGCCAATATGTTCGGTTACGTCAACGAACTGCGCTCGTTCACACAGGGACGTGCTCAGTACACGATGCAGTTCTCGCATTATGACGAAGTTCCGGCCAATGTCGCGGCTGAGGTCAAGGAGAAGCTTGCCTGACAGGCAGTCATCGTCTAGGGGCGGCGCCTGATTTGGCGGGTGCCGACCTTTATCCCGCAAATTCCATCAAGTGATTAGCAAGAAGGTTACTAAGAATGGCGAAGGCAAAATTTGAGCGGACTAAGCCGCACTGCAACATCGGCACCATTGGTCACGTTGACCACGGCAAGACCACGCTGACGGCTGCTATTACCAAGGTCATGGCTGAAGCGTTTGGTGGTGAAGCTGTTGACTTCGCAAACATCGACAAGGCTCCCGAAGAACGCGAACGTGGTATCACAATTTCGACCGCACACGTCGAATACGAAACCGAAGCTCGTCACTACGCACACGTCGATTGCCCAGGTCACGCTGACTATGTGAAGAACATGATCACCGGTGCCGCACAGATGGACGGTGGTATCCTGGTTGTGAACGCTGCTGACGGCCCGATGCCCCAGACCCGCGAGCACATCCTGCTCGCTCGTCAGGTCGGCGTTCCTGCCCTGGTGGTATACATGAACAAGGTTGACCAGGTCGACGACGCCGAGCTCATCGAACTTGTCGAACTCGAAATCCGCGAACTGCTGAGCGACTACGACTTCCCGGGTGATGATATCCCCGTGATCAAGGGATCGGCTCTGGCTGCTCTTGAGGGCCGTGACGACGAAATCGGCAAGAATTCGATTCTCGAGCTGATGAAGGCTGTTGATGAATTCATCCCGCAGCCGCCCCGTCCGACCGACAAGCCGTTCCTGATGCCGGTGGAAGACGTGTTCTCGATCTCGGGTCGTGGTACGGTTGTCACTGGCCGTGTTGAAACGGGCATCGTCAAGGTTGGTGAAGAAGTCGAAATCGTCGGCATCAAGGATACCAAGAAGACCACCGTTACCGGCGTTGAAATGTTCCGTAAGCTGCTCGACCAGGGTGAAGCTGGCGATAACATCGGTGCTCTGGTTCGTGGCGTGGCGCGTGACGATGTTGAGCGTGGTCAGGTTCTCTGCAAGCCCGGTTCGGTTACTCCGCACACGGAATTCAACGCAGAAGTTTACGTGCTTTCGAAGGATGAAGGCGGTCGTCACACGCCGTTCTTTGCCAACTACCGTCCCCAGTTCTATTTCCGTACGACGGACGTGACCGGTGAAGTGATCCTTCCTGAAGGTACCGAGATGGTTATGCCTGGTGATAACGTGACGATCGGCGTCAAGCTGATTGCACCAATCGCCATGGACGAAGGCCTGCGCTTCGCAATCCGCGAAGGTGGTCGTACCGTCGGTTCTGGGGTTGTCAGCTCCATTACGAAGTAATATAGGCCTGCATCAGCCGGGGTGGTCGGAGATTCGTTTCCAAGCCCCGGCAGCAGGTTTAGCTCTAAGTTTAATCGGACGCCCCGCTCGTTAACGCCCATCCGAATTGGGATTTGGTGCGGAAGATGGCGGGGCGGTCGTTATTTGTAAGTTTGCTCTTTCTCATCGGTAGTTGGACATGGAAGCTCAAAATATTCGCATTCGCCTGAAGGCGTTCGATCATCGCGTGCTCGATCAGGCGACCGGCGAAATTGCCGAAACCGCCCGTCGTACCGGTGCTTTGATTCGTGGGCCCATTCCACTTCCGACGAAGATCGAGAAATTCACGGTCAACCGTGGTCCGCACATCGATAAGAAATCGCGCGAGCAGTTTGAAGTTCGCACTTACAAGCGCTTGCTTGATATTGTGCAGCCCAATGCCACGACGGTTGATGCATTGATGAAGTTGGACTTGGCTGCTGGCGTGAACGTCGAGATCAAGCTGGCGTAAGCGGTTTTTTTTCAACCCCGGTGCACTGCCGGGGTTGTGTCTTTGGTGCCAGACGTTAAACGGACCATAAGATTCCGGCCTTTCAAGGGCCTCGCAGTTTCAGATAAGAAGCTGCAAGACATCGGGATACCTCCGAACTGGGCTTTGGCTTTTTCGGGTATGCGTCCCCCGTCGGTTACGATTGCTTAAAGGCGCGTGACATTCAGCCCAGGCGGGGCTCGTAATCATTTTGGGCTGGCAAGCACGCGGGGATGGTCCTCGTGTGCCTCTGTTGAGGAGTATGATCATGCGCACAGGCGTGATCGCAAAGAAGGTTGGGATGACCCGCCTCTTTCAGGAGGACGGACAGCACGTACCCGTGACTGTTCTTTCCTTGGAAGATTGTCAGGTTGTTTCAGTCCGTACCGCAGAGCGTGACGGCTATGTAGCCGTTCAGCTTGGCGCGGGTGAAGCGAAACAAAAGAATGTTAACAAGCCGCAGCGTGAGCAGTTCGCTAAGGCAGAAGTTCCCCTCAAGGCGCGTGTCGCTGAGTTTCGAGTTGCAGAAGATGCAGTTCTGGAAGTTGGCTCGACTATTGCAGCCTCGCATTTCCAGGCAGGTCAGTTGGTTGACGTTGCCGGGCATACGCAGGGTAAGGGCTTTGCTGGCGCCATGAAGCGCTGGGGTTTCGGTGGTCTGCGTGCAACGCACGGTGTTTCGCTCTCCCACCGTTCGCACGGTTCGACTGGTCAGCGCCAGGATCCGGGCAAGGTTTTTAAGAACAAGAAGATGGCCGGTCACATGGGCGATCGTCAGCGCACCCAGCAAAACCTGGAAGTCGTGCGCACCGACGACGAGCGTGGCTTGATCTTTGTCAAAGGGTCGGTGCCCGGTGCAAAGAATAGCTGGCTCACCGTGTTTGATGCGGTCAAGGTGTCGCGTCCTGAAGGCGTGCCCTATCCGGCGGGTCTGATAAGTGCCGCAAATGTGCAGGCAGCTGAAACACCCGCGGAAGTTGAAGTGGCAGCGGAAGCTGGCGACGACAACAATGCGAATGGGGAGGGCTAAGCAATGAAGGTCAAGGTCCTCAATCTCGAAGGCGCTGCACAGGGCGACATCGAACTGTCGGATGACGTGTTCGGTGTGGAACCGCGTGCGGACATCCTGCATCGCGTTGTTACCTGGCAGCTGGAAAGCCGTCGCGGTATTGCTCGTGCCACGCGTGAACGTTCCGACGTTGCTCGCACCGGCAAGAAGTTCGGCCGTCAGAAGGGCGGCGGCACAGCTCGTCACGGCGATCGTGCTGCTCCCGTGTTTATCGGTGGTGGTAAAGCGCACGGCGCTCGTCGTCGTGAGTTCAACCCGTCGTTGAACAAGAAGGTCCGCGCTCTCGGTCTTAAGATGGCTCTCTCGGCTCGTGCGAAAGATGGGCTCATTGTCGTCGATACGCTGTCGCTGAACGACATCAAGACGAAGGCTCTCAAGGGAAGCTTCGACAAGGCCGGTTGGACTGGTAAGATCTTGGTCATCGGCGGTGAGTCGGTGGATGAAGGCTTCGCGCGGTCCGCTCGCAACCTGCCGGGCGTCAATGTAATGCCTGCCGCTGGTGCGAATGTCTATGACATCCTGAAGCACGACACGCTGGTTCTTACCAAGGACGCGGTCGAAAAGCTGGAGGCGCGTTTCAATGGCTAAGAAGCAGGAAGTGGACATCCGTCACTACGACGTGATCCTGTCCCCCCACATCACAGAGAAGTCGACGCTCCTCTCCGAGAACAATGCGGTGGTCTTCAAGGTTGCGGGTAGTGCAACCAAGCCGCAGATCAAGGAAGCGATCGAAGCGATCTACGACAAAAAGGTTGTAGGCGTTAACACGATCGTTGCGAAGGGCAAAACCAAGCGCTGGCGGGGTAAGCCCTATCGGCGCAGCGATGTGAAGAAGGCGATTGTTACGCTGGCCGAAGGTCAGTCGATTGACATCACCGAAGGCGTGAGCTGATCCGATGGCATTGAGAAACTACAACCCGACAAGCCCGGGTCGGCGTGGTCTGATCCTCGTCGACAAGAGCTCCTTGTGGAAGGGCAAGCCGGTCAAGGCGCTTACGGAAGGTAAGCACAAGACCGGTGGCCGTAATAACAAGGGCCACGTGACATCGCGCGGCATAGCCGGCGGTCACAAGCAGAAGTACCGCTATGTCGACTTCAAGCGTCGCAAATGGAATGTGCCTGCGACTGTTGAGCGGCTCGAGTATGACCCGAACCGCACTGCTTTCATCGCCCTCATCAAGTATGAAGACGGTGAACTGGCCTACATCCTGGCTCCGCAGCGTCTGGCGGTTGGCGACCCGGTGGTCGCTGGCGAAAAGACCGACGTGAAGCCAGGTAATGCGATGCTGCTATCGCAGATGCCGGTTGGCACCATTTGCCACAACGTTGAAATGAAGCCCGGCAAGGGTGGTCAGATTGCACGTTCGGCAGGCACTTATGTTCAGCTCGTTGGCCGTGACCGTGGGCTGGTGATCGTTCGTCTCAACTCGGGTGAGCAGCGTTACCTGCGCGGTGACTGCATGGGCACTGTCGGTGCCGTGTCGAACCCTGACAACCAGAACCAGAACTTTGGCAAGGCTGGCCGTACCCGTTGGAAGGGGAAGCGTCCCCTTACCCGCGGCGTTGCGAAGAACCCGGTTGATCACCCACATGGTGGTGGTGAAGGCCGGACCTCTGGGGGACGTCATCCGGTTACGCCTTGGGGTAAGCCGACGAAGGGCGCTCGTACCCGCAACAATAAGCAGACGGACAAGATGATCATCCGTTCGCGGCACGCCAAGAAGAAGAGGTAAGCGATAATGGCACGTTCCGTTTGGAAAGGCCCCTTCGTGGACCTGTACCTGCTCAGGAAGGCAGAAACAGCGCACGATCAGGGTGGTCGGGGTGGCCCGATCAAGACTTGGTCGCGGCGGTCGACGATCCTTCCCCAGTTTGTAGGCCTGACCTTCAGCGTCTACAACGGTCATAAGTTCATTCCCGTTTCGGTGAGTGAGGACATGGTTGGTCACAAACTTGGTGAATTCGCGCCGACGCGGACCTTCCCGGGTCACGTTGCCGACAAGAAGGGTAAGCGCTGATGAGCAAGCAGAAAGCCCCCCGCCGCGTCGCCGATAACGAGGCGCTGGCTGTTGGTACCCAGATCCGTGGTTCGGCTCAAAAGCTGAACTTGGTTGCTGGTCTGATCCGTGGCAAGAAGGCTGAGGATGCGTTGAACATCTTGAGCTTTTCTAGGAAGGCCATGGCTCAAGACGCCAAGAAGGTTCTGGCAAGCGCAATCGCGAATGCTGAGAACAATCATAACCTGGATGTTGACGCGCTCGTCGTCGCTGAAGCGAGTGTCGGCAAGTCGATTTCGATGAAGCGCTGGCATGCCCGCGGTCGCGGCAAGTCGACGCGCATTGTGAAGCCGTTCAGCCGTCTGCGCATCGTCGTGCGCGAAGATGAGGAGGCCTGATCATGGGTCATAAATCCAATCCCATCGGCCTGCGCCTGCAGATCAACCGGACTTGGGACAGCCGCTGGTATGCGGAGGGTCGCGGTTATCGCAATCTGCTTGAGGAAGATCTCAAGATCCGCAAGTTCATCGTCGAGACCCTGCCTCAGGCAGCTATCTCGAAGGTGGTCATCGAACGACCCGCGAAACTGTGCCGCGTTTCGATTTATGCTGCTCGCCCCGGTGTTATCATCGGCAAGAAGGGCGCTGATATCGAAAAGCTTCGTAGCAAGCTTTCGAAGATGACGTCGAGTGAGGTGAAGCTTAACATCGTTGAAATCCGTAAGCCGGAAATCGATGCTAAGTTGATTGCGCAGGGCATCGCCGATCAGTTGATCCGCCGCGTTGCGTTCCGTCGTGCTATGAAGCGTGCGATGCAGTCAGCCACCCGTCTGGGAGCTGAGGGCATTAAGGTGATGTGTGGCGGCCGTCTTGGCGGCGCTGAAATCGCCCGTGTTGAGCAATACCGTGAAGGTCGCGTTCCGCTCCATACTCTGCGTGCGAACATTGATTACGCTGAAGCTGAAGCTCTTACGGCTTATGGTATCATCGGAATCAAGGTTTGGGTCTTCAAGGGTGAAATCCTTGGTCATGATCCGACGGCGCAGGATCGTCTCATGATGGAGGCACAGACCTCCGGCGTGCGCCCGGCGCGTTGATGGCCAGGAACTGAGTAGAACCAATGCTGCAACCGAAAAAAACCAAGTTCCGCAAAGCGTTCAAGGGCCGTATCCATGGCAATGCCAAGGGTGGTACGGAGCTGAATTTCGGATCTTATGGCCTGAAGGCACTCGAGCCTGAGCGGATTACTGCTCGTCAAATCGAAGCCGCTCGTCGTGCCATTACGCGCCATATCAAGCGTCAAGGACGCTTGTGGATCCGCGTGTTTCCCGACGTGCCGGTTTCGAAGAAGCCTGCTGAAGTTCGTCAAGGTAAGGGTAAGGGGTCCGTTGAATACTGGGCCGCTCGCGTGAAGCCAGGTCGCATTCTGTTTGAACTGGATGGCGTAGCGGGTCCGCTGGCTGCCGAAGCGTTCAACCGGGCAGCGATGAAGCTTCCGATCAAGACCAAGGTAGTGGCTCGCCTCGGCGATTCCTCGCACTTGAGTGGAGATAACTGATGGCAAACAAATCCCGTGCTGAGGACTTGCGTGCAAAGTCTGACGACGAGCTGCGTGCCGAGCTGACTGAGCTGAAGCGCGAGCAGTTCAACCTGCGTTTCCAGGCTGCCACTAACCAGCTTGACCGTCCCGCCCGCATTCGCGAAGTCCGCCGCGACATCGCCCGCATCCGCACGCTGCAGGGCGAGCGCGACGCGGCAGTGGCGAAGTAAGGAGAACACCATGCCCAAGCGTCAATTGATCGGGACTGTGGTGTCCGATAAGACCGACAAGACGGTCACCGTGCTCGTTGAGCGGAAGGTGAAGCATCCGCTTTACGGCAAGATCATTCGTCGTTCGAAGCGTTATCACGCGCATGACGAAGAGAATGTCTACAAGACCGGTGAGCGTGTTCGTATTGAAGAAACGAAGCCCATTTCCAAGACTAAGACTTGGCGGGTTATCGATCGTCTTCAGGCGAGCAGAGGTATTGCGGTAGACGCCAGCCTCGACGTCGCCGCTGCCAACACTACGCAGGACTGATGATTTTTTGGAACTGCCGGGCATATGTCCCGGCAAGCCAGTGAGAAGGAACCGGATCGATGATCCAGATGCAATCCAATCTCGACGTCGCGGACAACAGCGGCGCGAAGCGCGTCCAGTGCATCAAGGTGCTGGGCGGGTCTAAGCGCCGTACCGCGTCCGTCGGTGACGTGATCGTAGTCTCCATCAAGGAGGCGCAGCCGCGCGCTCGCGTAAAGAAGGGTGATGTTCACCGCGCCGTTATCGTTCGCACCAGGAAGGACGTTCGTCGTCCCGATGGCAGCGTCATTCGCTTTGATTCGAACGCAGCCGTTTTGATTAACAAGAGCGAAGAGCCCATCGGCACACGTATCTTCGGTCCCGTCGTACGCGAGCTGCGTTCGAAGGGCTTCATGAAGATTATCTCGCTTGCTCCGGAGGTGCTGTGATGGCTGCCGCGAAGATCAAGAAGGGCGATAACGTTGTGGTTCGTTCTGGTAAGGACAAGGGCCGTACTGGTACTGTTCTTCAGGTTATGCCGAAGGACGGCGCTGTCCTGGTGCAGGGCGTCAACGTTGCCACGCGTCATCGTAAACCGACCCAGCTGAACCCGCAGGGCGGAATCGAACGGCGCGAAGCTCCGATGGCGATCAGCAAGGTTGCAATTGCCGATCCCAAGGATGGCAAGCCAACCCGTGTTCGTTTCGAGGAAAAGGACGGCAAGAAGGTCCGCGTGGCCGTCAAGTCCGGGGAGACCATCGATGGCTGATAAGTACCTCCCGCGTCTTCGTTCGAAGTACGACGATGAGATCGCAAAGGCGATGACCGAAAAGTTTGGTTACGCCAATCGCTATGAAATTCCGAAGATCGAGAAGATCACACTCAATATGGGTGTCGGTGAGGCGAGCCAGGACAAGAAGAAGGTCCAGACCGCTGCCGAGGAAATGGAACTGATTGCTGGCCAGAAGCCCGTCATCACTAAAGCGAAGAAGTCCATCGCTCAGTTCAAGCTGCGCGAAGGCATGCCCATTGGCTGCAAGGTTACCCTGCGCCGTGAGCGTATGTATGAGTTTCTCGATCGTTTGATCACCATCGCAATGCCCCGCATTCGTGACTTCCGCGGCCTTAATCCGCGTTCGTTCGATGGTCGTGGCAACTATGCGATGGGTCTCAAGGAACAGATTGTGTTTCCTGAGATCAGCTACGACAAAATCGAGAAGGTGCGTGGGATGGACATAATTGTCACCACCACCGCCAAAACCGATGAGGAAGCACGCGAATTGCTGCGTCTGTTCGGTTTCCCGTTCCCGGCCCAAGAAACGGCCGAAGAGAAGGAAGCGGCGTGAGCCGCTGTAGGAAGAGAGCTTAAGTCCATGGCGAAACTGAGTTCCGTTAACAAGAACGAGCGGCGCAAGAAGCTCGTTAAGCAGTATGCGAACAAGTATGCGAAGCTGAAGGCGATCGCTGACGACAAATCGCTTGATGAAAGTGAACGTCTGATCGCGCGCCTTAAGATGGCCGAGATTCCGCGCAACGGTAATCCGACACGCGTGCGCAACCGCTGCGTAACCACTGGCCGTCCTCGCGGCTACTATCGTAAGTTCGGCTTGAACCGTATTGAGCTGCGCGATCTTGCCAACAAAGGCATGATCCCCGGCGTCACGAAGTCGAGCTGGTAAGGGATAACGCGAATGGCGATGACCGATCCCCTGGGTGACATGCTCACCCGCATCCGCAATGGCCAGCGTGCCAAGAAGGACTCTGTTCTTTCTCCTGCGTCGAACCTGCGTACTCGCGTGCTCGAAGTTCTTCAGCGCGAAGGCTACATCCGTGGCTTCAGCGAAGATGACACCGGCAAGCACAAGCAACTGCGCATTGAACTGAAGTATTTCGAAGGCGAGCCTGCGATCAAGCATGTGGCTCGCGTCTCCAAGCCGGGCCGCCGTGTCTATTCGGGTTCTAAGGAACTTCCGATTATTCGTAACGGACTTGGCATCACCATCGTCTCGACCCCCCGTGGCGTGCTCTCGGATGCCGAAGCCCGCAGCGAAAACGTCGGTGGCGAAGTGCTGGCGGAGGTGTTCTGATGAGCCGCATTGGCAAAAGGCCGGTGGCGATCCCTAGTGGCGTCACCGCTGAACTGAAGGACGGCCTTCTGATCGTGAAGGGGCCCAAGGGCACTCTTTCGATGGGTTTGTCTGACCTGGTTGAGTTCAAGCTCGAAAACGACGGGATTTCCGTGCAGCCGGCAAACGACTCTAAGTCTGCTCGCAGCCACTGGGGCATGCAGCGTACGCTCGTGTCCAACCTGGTCGAAGGTGTGTCCCAAGGATTTACCAAGGTCCTGCAAATCACCGGTGTTGGTTACCGTGCAAATGCCCAGGGCAATACCTTGAAGCTGCAGCTCGGTTACAGCCACGACGTTGATGTTGCGGTGCCGGAAGGTATCGAGATCAAGACGCCCGATCAGACAACGATCGAAATTTCGGGTGTAGACAAGCAGAAGGTCGGTCAGATCGCTGCGGAGATTCGTCGCTGGCGGAAGCCCGAACCCTATAAGGGGAAGGGCATCAAGTATCGCGGCGAATACATCTTCCGCAAGGAAGGGAAGAAGAAGTAAGATGGCAAAGATTTCCCTCTTTGATCGCCGCCGTCAGCGAGTGCGTACTGCACTTAAGGCTCGTTCGGCCGGACGTCCGCGGCTTTCGGTGCACCGCACCGGCAAGCATATCTACGCGCAGATTATTGATGATGCGCAGGGGCGCACTCTTGCCGCAGCGAATTCGCTGGGAGGTAAGGGCGCTGATGCTGATGCTGCTGCGAAGGTTGGCAAGGATCTCGCTGAAGCTGCAAAGAAGGCAGGCGTGACTGCGGTCGTATTCGACCGTGGTGGCTTCCTGTTCCATGGTCGCGTCAAGGCGTTGGCTGATGCTGCTCGTGAAGGTGGGTTGGAGTTCTGATTATGTCCGACGAAAACAACACTGCAGAAGCGCAGGGCGCTGGAGTGGCAGCAGCTCCTGAACAGGTCCAGGGCGGCGAGCAACGCGGCGGTCGTGGTGGTCGCGGTCGCGGCGGTGATCGCGGCGACCGGGGCGGTCGTGGCGGCGGAGGCGGTCGTGGGCGTGGTCGTGATGACCGTCGTGGTCGCGGTGCCGAGGATGAGGGTGAAGAGCTGATCGAAAAGCTCGTTCACATCAACCGCGTGTCGAAGACTGTGAAGGGTGGTAAGCGTTTCGGTTTTGCGGCGCTGGTCGTTGTCGGTGACGGCAAGGGCCGGGTAGGCTTCGGCCACGGCAAGGCTCGCGAAGTGCCTGAAGCGATCACTAAAGCGACTGCAGCAGCGAAAAAGAAGATGGTTCGCGTTCCTCTCAAGGAGGGCCGGACGCTTCATCACGATGGCAAGGGCCGGTTCGGTGCTGGCAAGGTCAACGTTCGTACAGCGCCTGCGGGTACCGGCATCATCGCTGGTGGTCCTATGCGTGCAGTGTTCGAAAGCCTTGGCGTTGCAGACGTGGTCACCAAGTCGGTTGGCACCAGCAACCCTTATAACATGATCCGCGCCACTTTTGACGCGCTCACGACTCAGACTTCTCCGAAGTCTGTTGCTCAGCGTCGTGGCAAGAAGGTTGCTGACCTGCTTGGTCGTGGCGGCGCCAGCGCGGTTGAAGCGGAAGCCTCCGCCGAAGCCGTTACGGAGTAATCGACATGGCAAATACCATTAAGATCAAGCAGATTGGATCGCCGATCCGTCGTCCCGGCAGCCAGAAGAAAACTTTGATCGGGCTCGGGCTCGGCAAGATGCACCGCGTTGTCGAGGTGCAGGATACGCCGGAAGTACGTGGCGCGATCTCAAAACTGCCGCATATGGTGGAAATCGTTGCGGACTGAAGTCCGTCAACACTGCTACTGATGGATTAACAAGAACCCCGGCCCAACAGCCGGGGTTTTTGCATGGTGGACGCGAATGTATTTAGGGCTTGTCTTTGTCGCTGGAGTTCGTTGCCCGTCCGAACAGGTATTGAAGCCCCAACAGCATGGCGATCACTAGCGCCAGTAGGACAATACCTATAACCAGCACTTTCGCTCCTGCGGTGAACAGGGCGAGGATCAGGCTGGTGAAGAACTCACCGATCTTTGCCGTGACACCGATCATTGTCCTCGATGATGCCCTGTTGGCTCACGAAGCGCAATCTCCCCAGACGGTTATGTCGTCAGTGCGCTCGCGCTCCGGGACGGATACCGTTTCGATCTTGCGACAATGCTGTTCCACATAGGCAAAGACAACACGGTGCGTTTGCTCATTGATTGGCGCGTTACGGGGTGGGCTCGCCATCACGACCACTGATGGGCGGAGTGCGATTACGCGCTCTGTTTCCTGCAACGTGTCAAGTGAACTCATATTGCGTTCGATGGCGTGCGCAAGGTGCGTGGGAAACACCAACGGCGTGAGCATGGGTTGGTTGGTCAATTGGTATAGCTGCGGTGGTGCGTCGTAGAGGAGCAGGGGCCCTTCGCCTAAATGGCTTGTCGTCAAGCTCTGCAGGCGATCAAGTGCTGCTCGCGATGCTGCAGACTGATCTGGTTGCCAAGGTGCATACGAAATAGCGAGGATTGCCATTGCGGCGAATGCGCCGATGCCAAGAGCACCGCGTGAAAAGAACGGTGCTGCTGCGACAGTCAGAGGCACTGTCAAGGGAAGGGCATAGTGCAGATAGAACTGCGGGACAGAACATAATCCCACGATGGCTGCCACGATCCAGAGAGCCACGAACCGACGGCCTTCGCCAGTTCGGTGGCGCAATCCGATCAAAGCCGTAATCAGCAGTGGAGTGATATAGAGCGTAACCCCCAGTGCGCGTGTGATTGCGGTTGGCCAGTGTTGTGGTTTGTTCAGGTTGGCGAGGAACATTGCTTGCCAATATTCTTCCCAGTGCCCGATCAAAAGGTATCCCAGAGAGATCATAAGTCCCGGTGTCGCGCCGATGAGTGCCCAAAACAGGGCTTGCTGAACAGTTCGGGAATTGCCTGCGCCTGAGCGGGAAAGCAGCCAGGTGGCATAGGCGCCAAGGAATGCCGCTTCGAAAAACGCGGTTTGCTTGACGGTGATCGCTGCGCCCGCAACCACCATCGCGAGCATGACCAACGGCCGTGTTTTTCCGCGACGCAGATCGGGAATGCTGCGGACCACCAGCCATGACGCCACCGCTATGAGCAGGTTGTACCAGATCGGACTTTGCCCGCCATAGCCGCCAAGCGGGGCAAGCCACAGGAGGTAAGCCAGGCCGGACAGCAATGCTCCAACTGTGCTGTGTGGATTGCGGCCGGCGTCGCGCCGGGAAACCCTATCGAGATCACAGCAGATTTTTGCGATTACGAATGCTGTTCCGGCCGCAAATATCGCGGCCATGATCTGATATGCCAAGACGTGTTCCGACAGGAAGCCGATCAGATAGAATATCGTGAACAGCCCGAAAGGCTTGCGATCCCAGACGTCTATATAAGGGATGGAGCCTTGGTGCATGGCGAGACCGACGGTGTGGTAAAACACTTCGTCGCCGTGCATGTTGGGGTCACCGAAGGTATCCCAGCGCAGTAAGGCGGCACACGTGAGGAATATCGCAAACAGGACGGCGGGATGTATCGGCCTGACA